>DASTTX010000059.1:0-19643 GCA_035759945.1 Candidatus Limnocylindria bacterium
GCGGCGGCGCCGCCCCAGTTCACCCCGGGCGCGAGCGGACTCGGTGATCCGTACTTCCCGGCGGACGGCAATGGCGGCTACGACGTCGAGCACTATTTGCTCGAGGTCCAATACGACCCGGAGACCGACACCATCAACGGCGTGGCCACGATCACCGCACGCGCCACGCAGGACCTCTCGCAATTCAACCTTGATTTCGACGATGCGCTGGACGCGACCAGCGTCGTGGTGAACCGCATGCCGGCCGCGTCGCTTCACTCCGGTGACGAGCTCGTCATTACGCCAGCCTCCGGCATCCGCAAGAACACGCGCTTCGTGGTGGTCATCGCCTACGGCGGCGTGCCCGAGACGATCGAGGACTTTCTCGGCACGTCCGGCTTCATCCATACCGAGGACGGCGCGCTGGTGATCGGCCAGCCGCACGTCGCCGCGACGTGGTTCCCCGCCAACGACCATCCCAGCGATCGGGCCGCGTTCACGTTCCGCGTGACGGTTCCGGCCGGGCTGGAAGTGGTCGCCAACGGGCGCCTCGCGGGCCAGTCGACGGCCGGCGACTGGACCACGTGGGAATGGGAGGCTGCCGACCCGATGGCGACCTACCTGGCCGGCATGGCCATCGGCGAGCTCGCGGTTCAGTCCTACCGGTCCGGCCGCATCCAGTACTGGGACGCAGTCGATCCAGCCCTCCTCGCACCGGTGGCGACACCGAGTGGCGCGCAGTTCGCCGTGTCGCAACAGGCAAACAACTCGTACAAACGCCTCATGCACCAGATCACGGTCCCGGCGGAGGGCGCGACCGTGTCGTTCACCGTCACGCGTTCGACGGAAGAGCCGTGGGACTTCTTCTTCGTCGAGGCACACGCAGTCGGAACGGACGAGTGGACGACTCTGCCCGACCTGGAGGGCAATGCCCAGCCGGACACAGGCTTCTCATGCCCGTTCTGGCTCGCCATCCATCCATTTCTCGAGCACTACCAGACGCCGCCCGAGGGTGAGCCGGAGGAGTTCGTGCCCTGCGAGCCGGTCGGGACCACCGGCGCGTGGTGGGCGGCGACGGGTGAGAGCGACGGCGCCGAGACATGGACCATCGACCTCAGCGCGTACGCGAACAGCACGATCGAGGTCGCATTGACCTATGCCAGCGACGACGTCGTTCAGCTCGGCGGCGTGTTCGTCGATGACATCGTCGTCTCGACCGGCGAGGGCACGACCGGCTTCGAGGAGGACGGCGACACCCTCGATGGGTGGACGGTGCCCGGCGCGCCCGAGGGCAGCCCTGGGAACGAGAACGACTGGATCATCGGAACCGCGGCGGACGTGCCGCCGAGCAGCGGGGAGATCGCGCTCGGGTCGTTCGCTCGCCAGCCGGAGATCATCTCCGTCCTCGAGCAGAGCTTCGGCGCCTATCCGTTCAAGCTATCGGGCGGGATCGTCGACGTCGCCCCGATCTTCTTCGCGCTGGAGAACCAGACCAGGCCGATCTATGCCGAAGTCTTCTTCAGCGACTCGTTCAGTGGCGACAACGTGATCGTCCACGAGCTCGCGCACCAGTGGTTCGGCGACAGCCTGACCGTGTCCCAGTGGCAGCACATCTGGCTCAACGAGGGCTTCGCCACCTATGCGGAGTGGCTGTGGTCCGAGTACGAGGGACTCGGAACGGCGCAGGAGAACTTCGACTTCTTCTACAACCTCGTCCCCGCCGATGATCCCTTCTGGGATGTCACGATCGGCGATCCCGGCCCAGAGCTGATGTTCGACCTCCCGGTGTACTGGCGCGGAGGCATGACCCTGCACCAGCTCCGGCTCGCGGTCGGTGACGCGGCCTTCTTCCAGATCCTGAGGGAATGGGCTCGGACGCAGGCGGGTGACACCGTCTCGACCGATGAGTTCATCGCGCTTGCGGAGGCAATCTCCGGCCAGGATCTCGACGAGCTGTTCGAGACGTGGCTCTTCACTTCGGGCAGACCCGAGGTGGCTGGCGCGTCCGCGAGCGCCCTCCGGGCCGCGCCGAGCGCCAGTACCAGGCTTACCGAGTGGCTGCGACTCGAGCGTGCGCCGCGGCGGTAGGAACCGCTCCTCCACGGGTACGAGGCCCCGCCCCGATGGCGGGGCTTCGTGCGTGCAACGGCCCTGGCACTCAGCCGGCGACGGCTGACGGGTCGTCGCGTCGCAGCAGGATGCCGAGGTACGCCTTCCACGGCCCGACGTCGGCGTCGCGCGAGCCCGCCAGACCGGCGAAGATCTGCGACACGTGGTCGAGGTCATGCACCGTCCACGTGGCAAGCAGCTCGCGCAGCGTCACCTCTCCCAGCGACGGGTGAAGGCCCCGCCGATCGAGATCGGCCTCGCTCACCAGCTCAGCCAGGCGAGCCAGGTTCTGCTCGCGAAGCTCGGCGAAGCGCTCGACGAGCTCGTCCAGCGTGGCGTCCCTGTCGCGTTCGGCGTGGGCGAATCGCTCGAACCGATCGAAGGGCAGTGAGGTCCCGCGTTCGAGGATGCGCCGCGTCCGCTCGATCCAGTCGGTCTGCTCACCGGTGATGAGGTGGCCGACGACGTCGCGCGGTCGCCAGCCCGCGTCCGGCGTGTCGGGTGTATCGGTCCAGGCTGCCGGCAGGCCGATCAACAGGGTCCGCAGCAGGTCCGGCGTCCGACGCAGCAGGTTCGTCGTCTCGGCGAGAAAGTCGCTCATGTCGCGAGGTCTCGATCGGCCTCGATGAAGACGCTGCCGAGCACGCGTGCAACGGTCGGGAAGGCGTGGATGGTGTCGGCCAGGGTCTCGAGCGGGATGTCGGCGCGGATGGCCAGGACGCACTCGTGGATCGCCTCGGACACAGCCGGGCCGGCCATGAAGGCACCGACCAAGCGACGTCGCGCGCGGTCGACCACGATGGTGACGTGCCCCTCCGCCTCGATGGTGTAGCCGCGCGCACTGGTGCCGATGTCGGCGGTGTACTCCGCCGCGTCGATGCCGCGCTCGCGCGCCTGCTCGAGCAGCAGGCCGACCGACGCCGTCTCCGGATCGGTGTAGGTCGCGCGCGGGATGGCGTTGAAGACGGGCCGATAGTCGTCGCCGAGCGCGATCCGTGCCGCCGCCTCCCCGGTGTAGTGGCCGAGGTGCGTGTGCAGCTCGGGCCCCGCCACATCGCCGGCGACGTACACGTTCTCCGCGACGCGCAGCCGGTCGTCGGGCTCCAGGCGGCCGTTGACCGGCGTCACGCCGATGGACTCGAGGCCAAGCCCGTCGAAGGGAATGTCACGACCGATGGCGACCATGATCTCGTGCCCCTCGATGGCGTCGCCGCTGGCCAGCTCGACGACGTGTGCGCCATCGCTGCCGGCGCCAGCGCGCACGCCTGTCGCGCGCGTCCCGAGCCTCAGGCTCACGCCCTCGCGCTCCAGCGCCCTGGCGAGGAGCTCGGTGGACCGCGGATGCTCCTTGTCGTGGATGTGGTCGCGCGGGTGAACGAGCGTGACCGGCACCCCGTAGCGCGCGTAGACCTGTGCCAGCTCGACGCCGGTCGGCCCGCCGCCGAGGATCACCAGCGAGCGGGGCAGCTCGCGGGTCGAGGTGCCCTGCACGTTGGTCCACGGCTTGGCCCCGGCCAGGCCGGGCAGGTCAGGCATGCGGCTGACCGAGCCGATGGCCAGGATGACCGACCCCGCCTCGATCACCCGCTCGCCGATGCGGACGCAGCGTGGTCCGTCGAGCGACGCCGAGCCGCGGATGACAGTTGCTCCAGCCTCCTCGAGTGAGCTGACATGGCCGGAGTCGTCGGGGACATCGGTCCCTTCGCGGTTGATCATGTAGTCGCGGAAGTCCGATGCGCGCGACCACGGATAGTCGCCGCCGGCGTGGTGGACGGCCGCGGCATGCAGCAGCGCCTTCGACGGCATGCAGGCCCAGAACGGGCACGAGCCGCCGAACAGCGCGCGATCGATGATCGCGACGGATGCGCCCCGGGCGCGCGCGTAGTGAGCGGCCGCCTCACCGGCGGCCCCCGCACCGATGACGACGATGTCGAATCGGTCCATCCGCCGATGATAGGCGTGCGACGACACGAAGCACGCCGAGCGCCTGCTCGAGGCGCTGCGAACCCGCCTCAGCCAGTAGCGGTCACGCAGTCAGGGCGATCTCCTCGCCCCCGACCCAGGCTCTCACGGGGCGCATGGCGCCGAGTCGCAGGGCAAAGGCGCCCTCGTGCTCGGCGTCCCACGCCACCAGGTCGGCAGCGGCTCCGACCTCCATCCTCCCGAGGTCGGGGCGTCGAAGCGCCTGCGCCGAACCCGTCGTTGCCGCCGTGAGCGCTTCGCGCGCGCTCATGCCGAGCAGCGTGGCGCCGAGGCCCACGACCAGCGGCATCGTCCCGAACCCCGAATAGGTGCCGGCGTTCGCGTCGCTGGCCAGGGCCACGTTCGCGCCCGCGTTCAGGAGCGCGCGTGCCGGTGGAAGGCCGCCCCGCATGACCAGCGCCGGCGCCGGCAGCAGCGTCGCCACGGTCGTGGACGCTGCCAGCGCGGCCACGCCGGCCGCGTCGAGCTGCTCGAGATGATCGAGCGATGCCGCGCCCAGGCTGGCGCCCAGTTCGGCCACGCCCGTGCGCGTCAGCTGCTCACCGTGAAGCCGGAGGCCCATGCCAGCAGCCGCTGCGGCCCGACCGATCCGCTCGACTGCCGCCAGGTCGAAGAAGCCGGCATCGGCGAAGACGTCCACGAACTCCGCCAGCCCTTCGGCCGCCACCGCGGGGATCATGTCGAGGGCGACGTGGTCCACGTACTCCGCCATCGAGGCGGACTCCGGCGGGACGGCGTGCGCCCCGAGGAACGTCGCGACCACTCGAACGGGAACGCGCGAGGCGGCGCGACGCAGCAGTCGAAGATGGCGCAGCTCCTCCTCGAGGGAGAGCCCGTAGCCCGACTTGCACTCGACGGTGGTCGTCCCGGCGCGAAGTGCCGCCACCAGGCGGCCCTCCACCAGCCGCTCGAGTGCGGCGTCGTCCGTCGCACGCGTCGCTCGCACCGTACGCAGGATGCCGCCCTCGGTGTACGGCGCTCCTTCGAGCCGCGCGGCCGCCTCGTCGGACCGGTCACCCGCGAAGATCGGGTGGGTGTGGCTGTCGACCAGCCCGGGCGTGACGAGCGCCGAGCCAAGGTCGACGACCTCGTCGTCGGCCGCTGCATCCGCCGGCGCACCGACCCAGGCGATCCGTCCGTCGCGCACGAGCAGCGCCCACGGCGAGAGGCCGGCGGGCGCCAGGCGACCGCTGCCCGTCAGCAGCATCGGCCTACCAGACCGGCCGGTTCGTCAGCAGCCGATAGATGACGATCACCAGCGCCGCGATGAGCAACAGGTGAATCAGCCCGCCGAAGGCGCGCAGGATGAACCCCAGCAGCCACAGCGCCAGCAGGACGATGAGGATCGTGCGAAGCATGCGCGGCAGCGTAGCGCGGTACGCGGCTGAGCGAGCGGGCACGTCGCGTCGCACCGGTACACTCGGGGCAATGGCCGCCAAGCCGGCAATCCTCGCGGTTGATGATGACGCGCCGGTGCTGCGCGCCGTCGAGCGCGACCTGCGCGCTCGGTACGGCGGCGAGTACCGCATCCTCGGTGCTGGCTCCGGAGCCGACGCCCTCGAGCTCGTCCGCGAGCTGACCCGCCGCGGCGACCCCGTCGCGCTGTTCCTGGTCGACCAGCGCATGCCGGTCATGACCGGCATCGAGTTCCTGACCGAGGCGCTCGTCCTCCAGCCGGACGCCAAGCGCGTCCTCCTGACCGCCTACGCCGATACCGACGTCGCCATCCGGGCGATCAACGAGATCAAGCTCGACCAGTATCTCCTGAAGCCCTGGGATCCGCCCGAGGAGCGGCTGTACCCGGTCGTCGACGACCTGCTGGCCGACTGGATCGCCTCCTTCCGCCCGGCCTTCGAGGGCATTCGCCTCCTCAGTGGCCGATGGGCACCGCGCGGCCACGCCATCCGCGACTTCCTGACACGCAACCAGGTGCCGTACGCTTGGCTCGACCCGGAGGCCGATGGGGCCGGCCGGCAGCTGGCGACCTCGCTCGCCGAACCCCTCGATCCGACCCAGCCCCTGCTCGTCTTCGGCGACGGACGCGTCCTGCGCGACCCCTCGAACCGGGAGCTGGCCGACGCCGTCGGCATGTCGACTCGCGCCGCCCTGCCGTTCTACGACCTCGTCATCGTGGGTGCCGGCCCGGCCGGACTGGCGGCGGCCGTCTACGGCGCGAGCGAGGGCCTCAAGACGCTGCTCGTCGAGCGGGAGGCACCGGGTGGCCAGGCCGGGACGACCAGTCGAATCGAGAACTATCTCGGCTTCCCAGCGGGCCTCTCGGGGAGCGACCTGGCCCGACGGGCGCTGACCCAGGCGCGCCGCCTCGGAGCCGAGATCCTGTCCTCGCAGGAGGTGAGCACGATTCGGCGAGACGACCCGTATCGAACCGTCGTGCTCGACGACGGCAGCGAGCTGTCGTGCCAGGCGGTGGTGGTCGCGACCGGCGTGAGCTACCGGCAGCTCGACGTGCCTGGCGCGGCGGAGCTCGCGGGCGCCGGCGTGTACTACGGCGCCGCCACCACGGAGGCGGTGCTGTACCGCGACGCCGAGGTCGGCATCATCGGAGCCGGCAACTCCGCCGGGCAGGCGGCGGTCCACCTGTCGCGCTTCGCCAGCCGCGTCCACCTGCTCGTTCGCGGCGAGGGCCTCGAGGCGTCCATGAGCGCCTACCTGATCGAACAGCTCCACGCCCTCGAGAACGTGGAGCTGCACACGCGCACGGAGGTTCGTCAGCTGCGCGGCAGCGGACACCTGGAGAGCGCTTCGTTCGCCGGCCCGGACGGCGACCTCGAGCTGCCGATCAGCGCGGTGTTCGTCTTCATCGGGCAGCAGCCGCGAACCGCGTGGCTGGAGGGCGTCGTCGAGCGCGACGACAAGGGCTTCATCCTGACCGGCAGTGACGTCGCCACCGGCAAGGGCTGGAACCTGGATCGTGAGCCATTCCTGCTCGAGTCGAGCCTGCCGGGCCTCATGGCCGCCGGGGATGTGCGGCATCGGTCGGTCAAGCGCATCGCCAGCGCCGTCGGCGAGGGGTCGATGGCGGTCCAGTTCGTCCACCTCTACCTGGCCTCGGTATGACCCACCAGCACCTCTCCATCGACGAGATCGCGCAGCGCCTGCGCGACACGCCGCTGTTCGGCGGGCTGGCCGACGAGCATCTCCAGGCCCTGGTCGCGCGAGCCGACATCCTCGACCTGGCCCCGGGCGACGTCCTCATCCGCGAGGGCGACATGGCCGATGCCCTCTACGTCGTGCTGGACGGAGAGCTCGAGGTCACCAAGCAATCGGGCAACAGCGAGATCCCGCTGGCCCAGGTTGGGCCCGGATCGCTCCAGGGCGAGATCGCCGCGCTCGAGGGCGGGCGGCGTCTCGCATCGGTCCGCGCCATCGTGCAGTCCGAGGTGCTGCGCATCCCGGTCGACACGATCCGTGGCCTCCTCGCCGCGGGTCCCGACGTGGCACTCGCGGTCATCCGCACCGCCGTGGGACGGCTGCGCGCGATGGAGGCGACGCTGCGCGAGCGCGAGAAGCTGGCCGGACTGGGCACCCTGGCCGCCGGCCTGGCGCACGAGCTCAACAATCCGGCTGCGGCGGCACTCCGGTCGGTGCGCAGCCTGGACGAGGCGATCGGCAAGGCCGAGTCACTGCCGCGGCCGGTCCCGCCGCCCCGGCCACCCGAGGGCGCCGACCCGCCGCGGAGCGCGCTGGAGCGGGCGGACCGCATCGAGGAGCTCATCGCGCTGGCCAGCGACGAGGACGCGGCAACGGCCCTGGCGGACGCTGGCTGGACGCGCGAAGCCCTCGCCGACCTGTCACCCCAGAGCATCCCGTGGGTCGCGGCCGACGCATCGGTCAGGCTGCTGCTCGGCGAGCTGCAGATGGCGCTCGAGCGCATCGGCGACATCGTGGCTGCCGTGAAGGGCTACACCTACCTGGACCAGGCGCCGATGCAGCGCGTGGACGTGCGGGTGGGCGTCGAGCAGACCCTGGTCATCCTGCGTCATCGGCTCAAGGAGATCGAGATCCGGCGCGATTTCGCGGAGGAGCTGCCCGAGATCGAGGCGTTCGGGTCGGAGCTGAACCAGGTCTGGACGAACATCGTCGACAACGCCGTCGATGCCATGGACGGGCGCGGCACCCTCACCATCAGCATCCAGCCCGAGGAGGAGCCGAGCGGACTGGGCGTGCGCGTCTCCATCTGCGACACCGGCACCGGCATTCCGCCGGACATCAGGCAGCGTCTGTTCGAGCCGTTCTACACGACCAAGGAGCCCGGCCGCGGGACCGGTCTGGGCCTGCACATCTCGTACAACGCGATCGCCCGGCACGGCGGGCGGATCGAGGTCACCAGCCAGCCGGGCGAGACCTGCTTCACCGTCACGCTGCCGCCTCGGCTGCCCTCGAATTAGCTTCGCCGCCGATTGATCGGTGCGTCAGAGCAGGCGCAAGCTCGATGGACCCATGAATCGGTGCGCCGTCACCCCACCTCGGGCTGCGCCCGGCGCATCCAGCTCCGTCGGATCCGCAGCGTCGTCATCAGCAGCCCGGCCAGGATGAAGAGCACGCCGACGAGCTGAAGCGGCGACGGCGCCTCCGCCAGGATCCAGATCCCGAGCAGGACGGATCCGACCGGCTGGATCGTCAGGACGACGGACGTGACCGCCGCGGGCAGGCGCGGCAGGCTGATGCTGATGAGCAGCCAGCCGACCACCTGGACGAGAAGGCCAAGCAGCACCAGCCAGCCATGCGCCGGCCATGACGGCACCAGGTCCACCTCACCCAGCGGCAGGCCGATGACGAGTGAGCACACCGCGGCGGACAGGGTCGCGTCGAAGAGCGGCCCGGCGGGGCGGCGATGGTCGGCATTCGCCCGACGCTGGACGAGCAGGAAGCCCGCGTAGGCGATGCCGGTGCCGACGCCGAACAGCACGCCCAGCACCGGGTTGCGCCCATAGGCCTCGCCCGCGCCGATGATTCCGGAGATCAGCACGACACCGATGAGGACCACGGGAACCGATGCCGCGACCCGGGCCGACGGTCGCTCGCCGAGCATCAACCACGCGGCGATCGGCACGATCACCACCTGCGTGTTGCCGAGCACGGTCCCGAGGCCGGCCCCGACCTCCTCGATGGAGTGGTGCCACAGCACCAGGTCGATTGCGAAGAAGGCGCCCGCGATCCAGGCGAGGCGTGCCTGGCCCGCGGCGCGCGGGCCGTATCGGCGCTGCTCGTACCAGGCCAGCACCGCGAGAGGTGGCAGGGCGTAGGCGCAGCGGAAGATCGCGGCCGTGGCCGGCGAGACATCCGCAAGGCGCACGAAGATGGCGGAGAAGGCGATCGTCAGCGCCCCCAGCACACCGGTCAGGATGGGCCGGTTGCCGAGCCCGCGGAGGATCGATCGCACCGGCGAAGGGTAGCGGAGGGTCGTGGGCGGCGCGCAGCATTGTCTTGCGCGCAGCGTGGCCTGAGACGCACACTCCAGGCCATGCCCGAGCTCCTGACCGGCATCGTCACGTTCCTGTTCAGCGACATCGAGGGCTCGACGCGGCTGCTCCAGGCGCGCCCCGACTCGTGGCCAGCAACACTCGAACGACACGCAGAGCTGCTGCGGGCCGCCTTCACGGCGGAGGGCGGCGAGGAGGTGGGGACCGAGGGCGACTCCTTCTTCTTCGGCTTCCCGACTGCGGCCGGTGCCATCCGCGGCGCGATCGCCGCACAGCGCGCGCTGGCGGCTGAGCCTTGGCCAGATGGGATCGCGGTCAACGTTCGGATCGGGCTTCACACGGGCGAGGCGAGCTTCGCAGCCGATTCGTACGCCGGGCTGAACGTCCACCGCGCCAGCCGCATCGCCGGTGCCGGCCACGGCGGCCAGGTCCTGCTGTCGGACGCGACGCGCACGCTCGGCGCGGATGACCTGCCCGACGGCGTGACGCTGCGCGATCTCGGCGAGCATCGGCTCAAGGATCTCGAGCATCCCGAGCGGCTGTGGCAGCTCGTCATCCCGGGCTGCCAGGTCGACTTCCCGCCGATCCGCTCGCTCGACGTTGCCAACAACCTGCCGAGGCGGCTCACCACGTTCCTCGGTCGCGAGCACGAGATCGCGGCCGTGTCCGAGCTGCTCGGCCGGAATCGGCTGCTGACCCTGACCGGACCGGGCGGCACGGGCAAGACGCGCCTGAGCCTCGAGGTCGCGTCCCGGACCATGGAGCGCTATCCCGACGGCGTCTTCTTCGTCGAGCTGGCGCCGATCACCGATCCCGAGCTGGTCGCTCCGACCATCGCGCAGACCCTGGGCCTGCCCGACCGTGGCGGACGGACTGCGATCGAGCGGTTGGTGGACCACATCGGGCCGAGCCGAATGCTCCTGGTGCTCGACAACTTCGAGCAGGTCGTGGACGCCGCGTCGAGCGTCCGCGCACTGCTGGATGCCTGCCCGAACCTGACGATGCTGGCCAGCAGCCGGAGCGTGCTGCACGTCTCCGGTGAGCAGGAGTACGCGGTGCCGCCACTGGGGCTGCCCGACCCGGCTCGCCTGCCGCCGCTCGCCGCGTTGTCACAGTACGAGGCGGTCGCGCTGTTCATCGAGCGCGCCCGTGCCGTCAAGCCCGACTTCGACGTCACGAACGACAATGCGCCCGCGCTTGCCGAGATCTGCGTGCGGCTGGACGGGCTGCCACTGGCGATCGAGCTCGCCGCGGCCCGCATCCGTATCCTGACGCCGCAGGCCATGCTCAGCCGGCTTGGGAATCGGCTCGGGCTGCTCGCAGGCGGATCTCGCGACCTGCCGGAGCGCCAGCAGACGCTGCGCGGGGCGATTGCCTGGAGCTACGACCTCCTCGACGAGGCCGACCGGGCGCTCTTCGCGGGCTTCTCCGTCTTCGTCGGGGGCGCGAGCCTCGACGCAGTCGAGCACGTGTGCGGCGACGAGGTCGAGAACGACCTGCTCGATGCGCTCGGCTCGCTCGTCGAGAAAAGCCTCATCCGCCAATCCGACGGCGTCGATGGCGGGCCGCGATTCACGATGCTCGAGACCATTCGCGAGTTTGCCATGGAGCAGGCGGTCGAACGTGGCCGATGGGATGCGCTGCGCGAGCGACACGGTGAGCTGTTCACGGCCATCGCGGAGGAGTTCGCGCGCAACGTGATGCTGCGCGAGACGCGCGCGTGGCTCGACCGGTTCGAGCAGGATCACGACAACGTTCGTGCGGCGCTCGCCTGGGCGATGGAGACGCGCCGGACCGAGTTGGCGCTCCGTCTGGGCGCGGCTTCGTGGCGTTTCTGGCAGATGCGCGGTTACCTGGCCGAAGGACTCGACCGCCTCAGCCAAGCGCTCGCGCTGCCGGATTGGCGCGACCATCCGCAGGCGGCCGCGGATGCGCTTGATGCCGCCGGCGGCCTCGCCTACTGGCGTGCGGACAGCGAACGATCCCGCGCGTACTACGTTGACGAGATCGCGCTGCGCCGCGAGCTCGACGATCGGCCCGGTCTCGCGAACGCGCTGTACAGCATCGCCTTCACGTGGGCGATTCTCGACCTCCAGAACGAGACGAGCGCGAACTACGCGAGGCGCCACACGGATGAGGCCTTGGCCCTGTACCGGGAGCTGGGTGACGAGGCAGGCGTGGCGCGCTGCGAGTGGGCCCTTGGCAACATCCTGTGGGGCATGGGCATGACGCTCGAGGCCCGCGAGCATGCGCAGCATTCGCGCGACCTGTTCGAAAAGATCGGCGACCGATTCATGACCGGATGGGCAAGCTACACGCTTGGCCTGGCGGACCTCACCGATCACCAGGATGACGGCCCGCCGGAGCTGCTGGTCTCGGCCCGTGCGCATCTGAGTGAGGCGATTCGGATCTTCCGTGAGGCGCAGGACCTGAGTGGCTATACGCTCGTCCTCGATGCACTGGCGATCACCGCCGGCCGCAGCGACGAGCGCGAGAGAGCAGCCCGCCTGCTGGGCGCAGTCTCGACGCTCGAGCGTCGATTCGGGACCGCCCTCAACCCCTGGAACCGCGGGATCCTCAAGTTCGACGCCGACGAGCTTCGGTCCGACCCGCGTCTGGGCGACGCCCTGCGCGAGGGAGAAGCGATGAGCGCAGAGGAGGCCGTTGAGTACGGTCTGAGCGGTTAGGCCGGAGCCGGCAAGTCTCGCTTCGGGAAGACCAGCAGCGCGTAGACGACCGGGATGATGGCCGCGGCATAGACGATCAGGAGGTCGATCGGGTCCAGCTTGCCGGTCAGGATCTCCCCCGGATTGAAGTGGTGCAGCAGCGAGTACTCCTGTGTCCAGGCGGCATCGGTCCACAGCGAGCCGATGATCTCCAGGAAATAGTGCAGCAGCAGCCAGGCCAGGCTCAGGCCGATGGCGGGGCCGGGCCGATCGAAGCTCACCGACATCGCCAGCCCGAAGGTCGTGAAGGCAGCCCACAGGCCGAAGCCGTTGAGCACGACGAGCGGCATCCGGCCCAGGTCGAGCTCATCGGAGAGGCCGATGACCGCCGCGCCGCCGGCCATGCCACCCAGGATCGCGAGCAGCACGATCAGCACGGTGAGCAGGACGGCGACCGCGATGCTGATGTACAGGACCGTGCGAGAGATCGGCCGCGCCAGCAGCACCTCGAGCGTGCCGCGGGCTCGCTCGCCCGCGATCGAGGTCGAGGAGGCGCCGACCGCGAAGATGCCGATCATCGCGATGGCCAGCGGATGCTGGAGGCCGAGGGTGATCGTGCCCGGCAGGTCGAACAGCGAGCCGGATCCGAAGTTCAGCAGCTCGTCCGGAATGATGCCGGAGTTGGCCATGTCCCGGAAGACGTCGCTGAACGCGTCGTAGACGACGGGCATCAGGACACCCCAGCCGATGCCGGCCAGCACCACCACGGCGAGCCGGACGCGCTGCCAGCGCAGGGTCTGGGCGAACAGGCGCCAGCTCATCGGTCCTTCGCCTCTTCGGTCGTCGCCTGGTCGGGCGCGTAGTACTCCAGGAAGGCCTCCTCCAGGCTGGCCGGCTCGATCGTCAGATCCTCGAGGTTCGGTGACGCGATGGAGCGCACGAAGCCGGACATCTCGCCGGTCAGGCTGCCGGTGATCCGGCTGCCGTCGACGGTCACGTCCTCCAGGCCCGGTAGCGTCGTCGGATCGGGCGCCGCCCCCCGCCATCGGAGCGTGACCTTCCGGCGGCGCCGGGCGAGGAGCTCACCGACGTCATGGATCGCCATCAGCTCGCCGGCGCGGATGATCGCGACTCGATCGCACAGCCGCTCGACCTCCGACAGCACGTGCGACGAGAAGAAGATGGTCCGGCCCTCGCGACGCAGATCGTCGAGGATCGCGTAGAAGGCGTGCTGCATGAGCGGGTCGAGCCCCTCGGTCGGCTCGTCGAGGATGGCGAGCTCCGGGTCATGCTGGAGCGCCTGCACCACCCCGACTTTCTGACGCATGCCGCGCGAGTAGTCGCGTACCTTCCGGCGCAGGACCGATCCTGGCAGCTCCAGGCGGTCGCACAGCTCCGCTCGGCGCGTCGGCTCGCGACCCTGCATGTCGACCAGGTAGTCCAGCACCTGCTCGCCGGTGAGGGAGTCGTACAGCGCGATTCCACCCGGCAGGTAGCCCGTCCGCCGCCGAATCTCGACCGAGTCGGTGACCATGTTGAGGCCAAGCACGGTGGCGCTGCCGCGCGTGGCATGCAGGAAGCCGAGGAGCGTTCGAATCGTCGTCGACTTGCCCGCGCCGTTCGGCCCGAGGAAGCCGAAGATCTCGCCGCTGTTGACGTCCAGGGTCAGGTCGCTGAGCGCGCGAACCGAGCCGTAGTGCTTGGTCAGCCCTCGGGTGCTGATCGCAGCGGTGCCGTCTGACGGCGTGCCCTCCATCAACGCGATCGTAGCGTGAGCGAGCGGCTGGCACAGGAGGCACGGCGCTAGCATCGGCGGATGCACGTCGTCGTCATGGGTGCGGGTGCCTTCGGGACCTGGACCGCGCTCTGGCTGCTGCGCCGCGGCGCATCGGTCACGCTGGTCGAGCAGTACGGCCCCGGCAACTCGCTGTCGAGCTCCGGGGACGAGTCGCGCGTCACGCGCTCGGCGCACGGGCCGGACGACCTGTACCCACTCTGGCAGCGTCGTTCGCTGGCGCATTGGCAGGAGCTGGCGCCGGAGCTGTTCGTGCCCACCGGCGTCCTGTGGCTGGCGCACCAGGACGGCGGCTTCGAGGCGCAGTCCGTCGAGACGCTGTCCCGCCTCGGAATCTCGCACGAGCGTCTCGACGCCGATGCGCTTCGCGCCCGCTTCCCCCAGATCATGACCGATGACGTCGCCTGGGGTCTCTACGAACCCGAGGCGGGCGTCCTCCTCGCCAGGCGCGCCGTCGCCGCGACGGCGCGAGCGTTCACCGATGAAGGCGGCACCGTCCGCATCGGTCTCGCCAGGGTGAAGGAGGGGACCGCGTTCGTGGACGGCGAACCCATCGAAGCCGATGCGTTCGTCTTCGCCGCCGGCCCGTGGCTGCCGAAGCTGCTCGGCGCCGTGCCGGGGCTTGAGATGAGCGTGCCGCAGCAGGAGATCATCTACTTCGCCACGCCGCCGGGCGATCGTCGCTTCGATGCCGGCAGCCATCCGACCTGGGTCGAGTACGACGCCGCCTTCTACGGGCTTCCCTCGATCGAGGGCCGCGGCTTCAAGGTCGCGCCGGACTGGCCTGGACCCGTGGTCGACCCCGACTGCCAGGAGCGCCGCATCAGCGACGAGCGCGTCGAGGCGTCGCGCACCTACCTCCGCAGGCGATTTCCGGCGCTGGCCGATCAGCCCGTCGCCGAGGGTCGGGTCTGCCAGTACGAGCTGACCGTCGACACGCACTTCATCATCGATCGCCATCCGGCCTTCGCCGGGGGATGGGTCGTCGGCGGCGGCTCGGGCCACGGCTTCAAGCACGCACCGGTGGTGGGCGAGTACGTCTCCGCCCTGGTGACGGGGCGCGATGCCAGCAAGCTGGCTCCTCCGGATGACCGATTTGCGTTGCGCCCGCGCATCGCCGGCCTCGGCATGCGCACCGCCGGGTCCGCGCCGGAGGCCGCCCGCTAGCTCTGGGCCCCGCGCAGCGCATTGGCGAAGAGGTCGTACGTTTCGTCGCTGAAGAGGACGAAGCGGACGAGGTCGAGCTGCGTCTCGCCTCGCAGGTGTGCGACAACGGTGTCGACCGCCACGCCCGCACCCTGCTGACCGGGATAGCCGTAGATGCCCATGCTGATGGCCGGGAAGGCGACGGTGCGGGCGCCGAGCTCATCGGCCAGGCGTAGGCACGACCGATACGCGCCAGCCAGCAGCTCCCGCTCGCCGTGGCCACCGCCGCGCCACACCGGTCCGACGGCGTGCAGGACCCAGCGAGCGGGGAGGCGGTAGGCATCGGTGGCGACGGCAGTGCCCGTTGGCGTGCCGTCCGGATATCGCTCGCTCAGCTCGCGCACAAGCTCCGGGCCAGCGGCACGGTGGATTGCGCCGTCCACGCCACCACCGCCCCGCAGCGCCTCGTTTGCCGCGTTCGCGATCGCGTCCACGGGCTCCCGGGTGATGTCGCCGCGCGTGATCTCCAGCCGCCGGTCGCCGATGACGACCGATTCGCTCACCGGGCGACGCGCGTCGCGCGCAGTACCTGGCGCAGGCCGGCGCGCTGGCCGTAGAGCAGGACGCCGGCGCTGTAGATGCGCGAGGCCATCCAGATGGCGATCACCACGGTGGCGACGAGCAGCACCAGGGCGATGCCGATCTCAGCCGCCGTCGGATCGGTCAGCAGCATGCGCGCCGGCATCAGGTACGGGCTGAAGAAGGGAATGAGCGACAGGATCTTCACCCACTCGGCATCGGGGGCGTTGAGCCCGGCGAAGGTGGCGAAGTAGCCGCCCATCGCGAGGAACATGAGCGGCCCGACCGCCTGCTGGACGTCCTCGATGCGGCTCACCATCGAGCCCGCCGCCGCGTACAGGGTCGAGTACAGGATGAAGCCCAGCAGGAAGAACACGGCGAACAGCAGGAGCGTCAGTGGACCGATCTCGGGCAGGCTGAACGGCAGCGACTCGCCGACCCCGAGCGCATCGGAGACCGGACCGTTCGCGACCAGGCCGATGCCGAGCGCGACCACGATCACCACGTACTGCGTCAATCCCGCCGCTCCGGTGCCGAGCACCTTGCCGGTCAGCAGCTGTCGCGGCGTCGCGGCCGTGATGAGGAGCTCCATGACCCGCCCGGACTTCTCCTCGGCCACGCTCTGCGCGACCCAGTTGCCGTAGGTGAGGATCGCCATGAAGGTCAGGATCACCAACGCGTAGGTGAGGACCACGGCGCCGCCGAAGTCCTCCTCGTTGCGCGCGTCGTCCGGGTTGGCCGCGGTGACCGTGAAGTCCGGCGGCGCGAACAGCTCGGCGCTTTCGCCGGCGCTGATCCCGGCTCGCTCGAGCCGATCCTGGATGGCCAGCGCGTTCGCCGCCTGGGTGACCAGCAGCCGCGTCCGATCCGTCGGACCGGCGCCGCTGAGGTAGTCGAAGGCGAGGTCGCCGTCGTCGTTGCGGCTGATCGTCAGGAGGCCGTCGAGCTCGTGGTCGCGCACCGCTTGCGCGGCCGCGTCGGGATCGTCGGTCCGCGTGACGCTCGGCTGGTTCGCGTTCGCCTCATCGGGATCGGCCGGCTCCGGAACCTCGCCGGGCGAGGCGTTCGGATCGGCGCCGACGATGAGGATCGACTGGACGGCGACGACCGGATCGGTCGAGAGGTCATCGGCCTGCACATCGACCGCGATCTCGGCCGGGTCGGCGACCCCGAGCGCGCCCAGGATGGTCGGGACCATGGTGACGGCGACGACCGCGACGGCGAGCAGTGCCGTCGTGATCAGGAAGGCACGGCCGCGGACGCGGAACAGGTACTCGCGGCGTGCGACGTGGAGGGCGTTCGGGAAGAGGTCCATCATGACGTCGCCGCCGATCGCTGCGTCGTCGCCAGGTGCTCGTCCTCCTCGCTGACCGCGCGGCGGCCGACGTGCTCGACGAAGATCTCCTCGAGCGTCGGATCGGCGATCTCGAATCGCGTCACCCGGTCGCCGCGATCGAGCGCGGCGTGCAGGATCGTCTCGGGATCGCGATCGGCGGGCACCTGGAGCTCGACGTAGTCCTCGCGCTCCGCGGTCAGCGTCACGCCCGGCACATCGGCCAGCCATTCGAGGCCGCGGCCGTCGCCGTTCGTCGCCAGGCGCACCACCTGGCGCCCCATGGCGCGCTTCGCATCGCGCACCAAGCCGCTGACGACGACCCGGCCGCGATCCATGATGGCGATCGACTCGCACAGCTCCTCCACCTGCTCCATCTGGTGCGTGCTGAAGATCAGGGTCTTGCCTCGGTCGCGCATCTCGAGGAACGCTTCCTTCAGCAGCCGGACGTTGACCGGGTCGAGGCCGGTGAAGGGCTCGTCCATGATCAGCACATCGGGGTCGTGGAGGATCGCGGCGATGAACTGGATCTTCTGCTGGTTGCCCTTGGACAGCTCCTCGACCTTGCGGTCGAGGTAGTCGGGGATCCGGAAGCGCTCCAGCCACTCGTCGATCTCCGCCCGGGCGCCCTCGTCGGACACCCCGTACAGCGCGGCGAAGAAGCGCAGCTGCTCGCCGACCTTCATGCGCGGGTACAGCCCGCGCTCCTCGGGCAGGTAGCCCCACGTGCGGCGCGGCAGCTCGATATTCGGCTTGCCCTGCCAGGTCACGTGCCCCGAGTCGGGGCGCAGGATGTCGAGCACGATGCGCATCGAGGTCGTCTTGCCGGCGCCGTTCGCGCCAAGCAGACCGAAGATGCGACCCGGCTCGACGGTGAATGACGCGTCGGACAGGGCGACGACCTCGCCGAAGCGCTTGGTGATGGAGTCGACGAGGAGTGACATGCGTCGGTCAGGCTACCGGATGACCGGGCGCTATGGCTCGCCGGGCGAAGCGTGTCGTCGTCGCGGCAGCGCGAGCCGGATGCGGAGCATGCGCTCGCGGTCCTGCTCCTCCTCCACCGAGTGGGCGCGCGCTCGCAGCAGGTCGCGCAATGCCACCACGCCCACCAGCCGGCGTTCGTCGCCGCGCTCGACCACGGGGAACCGGGTGAGGCCGGTCGCGGCCATTCGCTCCGCCACTCGTCGCAGGGTCTCGTCGGGGTAGGCGACCACCGGGTCGCGTCGCAGGAGCGCCTGGACCGTATCGGCGCGCTTATTGTCTGCCGCCTCGCGCAGGCGGCCGATATCGGCGCGCGTCAGCACGCCGGCCAGGCGGTCGCCATCGAGGACGGGATAGAGACCCTGTCCGTGCGTTCCATCGGCTCCCAGGTGCGCGTCCGCCATCTCCGCCAGTGGTGCGGCGAGCGGCAGCGCCACGACATTGGTGCGCATCACCTCGCGCACGAACCGGGTCTCGAGCGGATCGACCGCGTACTCGCGCGACAGGTGGTAGCCGCGACGCGCGACCTTCTCGGTCAGGATCGAGCGCTTCATGAGCAGCACGGTCGTCCCGTACGCCACCGACACGGCGATGAGCAGCGGCAGCAAGGCATCCACGTCGTGCGTCAGCTCGAACGCGAACACCACGCCGGTGAACGGCGAGCGCATGGTGCCGCCCAGGATGGCGGCGATGCTGACCATCGGCCAGAAGCCGATGCCCTCGTCGGGGAGGACGAGCCCAAGCAGGCCGCCCAGGGCGCCGCCCATCATCAGCAGCGGCGCGAGCACGCCGCCACTCGTGCCAGAACCGAGCGCGACCGACCAGATGACGCCCTTCACCACCAAAATCCCGACGATGGTCCCGACGGCCAGGCTCCCGTTCAGCAGGTCGCCGATCGTTGCGTAGCCAACCCCGAGCGCACGCGGGAAGAAGAAGCCGCCGATGCCGACCACCAGCCCGCCGATTGCCGGCCACCACATCCAGTGGATCGGAAGGCGGGCGAAGGCATCCTCAGCGGCGTAGACCGCAGCCGTCAGCCCGGCCGACAGCAGCCCGGCCGCCAGCCCGACCACCAGGCAGGCGAGGATCGCGTCGAAGCCGATGTTGGCCGCGTGGGGCGGCACCTCGAACAGCGGTGGCCGGCCAAGCAGCGGGATCCGAATGGCCGCCGCGGTGGCGCTCGCAAGCGCAACGGGGATCATGCTCCGCGGCCGCCACTCGAACAGCAGCAGCTCGACCGCCAACAACACTGCGGCGACGGGCGTGCCGAAGGTGGCGCTCATCCCCGCCGCCGCTCCGGCGACGAGCAGCGTCTTTCGCTCGCCGGCGGTGAGGTGGAAGAACTGCGCGATCATCGACCCCAACGCGCCGCCGGTCATGATGATCGGCCCCTCGGCCCCGAACGGTCCCCCGGAGCCGATGCTCACCGCGCTCGACAGCGGCTTCAGCACCGCGACCTTCGGCTCCACTCGGCTGCGACCGATGAGGATCGCCTCGATCGCCTCCGGGATGCCATGTCCCCGGATGCGCTCGCTGCCGTAACGAGCGATGAACCCGATGATGAGCGCTCCGATGACCGGCACGGCAATGACCAGCGGGCCCAGGGTGTTGTCGGCCGGCGAGGCCGG
>DASTTX010000060.1:0-7620 GCA_035759945.1 Candidatus Limnocylindria bacterium
CGACGCCGCGGCCGGTCACGAACGCCAGGAACTCGGAGGCGTGGCGGCGGTACTCGACGATGGTGCGCTCCGATGCGCTCCGCGCCCGGAGTCCGGTCAGGAATGCGTCCAGCGCACCGGCGGCGTCAGCCGGGAGCGTGGCGCTCACGCCGAGCGCTTGGGCGCGGAGGCCTTCCGCTTCGGGCTCCGCCCGCCTCGCCGCGCGCCCGCCTTGCGCGATCGTCCGGACGGCTTTGCGCCCTCCCGCGCGCGCAGCAGCTCCACGGCCGCCTCGAGCGTCAGCGCATCTCCGCTGGCATCCTTGGGCAGCGACGCGTTCGTGGTCCCGTCGGTCACGTACTGACCGTAGCGTCCTTCGAGGAGCTGGATCGGGGCGCCGGACGTGGGGTGCGCGCCCATGTCACGGAGCACCTTGCGCCCGGCGCTGCGCCTGGACGGCTTCTCGTGGCTGAACAGCTCGAGGGCCTGGTCGAGGGTCACCTCGAACACCTGGGCGTCACCACCGAGCGAGCGGAAGTCGCTGCCGCGCTTCACGTACGGCCCGAATCGGCCAAAGTTCGCGACGATCTCCTCCCCGCTGGACGGATCCTGGCCGACCAGCCGCGGCAGCGCCAGCAGCTCGAGCGCCCGTTCGAGCGTGATGGTCGATGGGTCGTCGTCGCGCGTCAGCGATGCGCGCCGAGGCTTCTCCTTGCTCCCCTTTTCGGGGGTCTCGCCGAGCTGCACGTACGGGCCGAAGCGGCCGTTCATGACGTACACGGGCTGACCCGTCTTGTCATCGGTCCCGAGGCTGCTCGGTCCCTTCGCGCGTGCCTCGGCAAGCGCGATCGCCTGCTCGCGCGAGAAGTCGGCCGGCGGCGTGTCGTCGGGGATCGAGGCCGTCATGGCGCCCTCGCCCTCGCCGATCTGCACGTACGGCCCGAACTTCCCGATGCGGACCACTACCGGAGCCCCCTCGCCGTCTGAGCCGAGCGAGATGATCGGATAGTCGATCTCGGTCACCTTCTCGACCAGCGGCCGCAGGCCGGGCCACTCGCGGCCGCCACCGTCGTAGAAGGTCGCCAGGAACTCGTCGCGGTCACGCTCACCCTTGCTGATCTCGTCGAGGCCCTCCTCGATGAGGCCGGTGAAGCCGAGCTCGACCAACGGGGCGAAGTGCTCCTTCAGCAGGTGCGTCACCGCGTAGGCCGTGAAGCTCGGCACGAGCGCCTTGCCCTGGCGCCACACGTAGCCGCGCCGCTCGATGGTCGAGATGATCGATGCGTACGTCGACGGGCGGCCGATCCCGTCTTCCTCAAGCCGCTTGACCAGCGACGCATCGGTGTAGCGCGGCGGCGGCAGCGTCTCGTGGCCGGCCGGCACCAGCGACTCGAGGGCGAGCTCGCCATCGGCGTTCACCGTGGCGCCGACCTCGAGCTTTGGCAGCACGGTCTCCTGGTCGCCGAGCTCCGCGGCCGGGTCGTCGGAACCCTCGACGTACGCCCTCAGGAAGCCCGGGAAGCGAATGGCCTTTCCAGAGGCGGTGAAGACAGCGTCCTCATCGGCTGCAGTCGCGGTGATCTCCAGCGTCGTGCGCAGCAGCTGGGCGTCGACCATCTGCGAGGCCACCGCGCGCTTCCAGATCAGGTCATACAGTCGCTGCTCGTCGGCGCCGAACCGCTGCTGGACGCGCTGTGGCGTCTGCGCGAAGTCGGTGGGCCTGATCGCTTCGTGCGCTTCCTGTGCGTTCTTGACCCGCGTCTGGTACTGGCGTGGCCCGCCGTAGAACTCGGCGCCGTACAGATCACGGATCGCGCTCGAGGCCTCGCCCAGCGCCCGCTCGGACAGGGTGGTGGAGTCCGTGCGGTGGTAGGAGATGAAGCCTTCCTGGAACAGGCGCTGAGCCGCGCTCATCGTGCGATCGGCCGAGAAGCCGAGCTTGCGGTTCGCCTCCTGCTGGAGCGTCGAGGTCGTGAACGGCGGATATGGGCGCTGGGTGGCCGGCTTCTCGTCGACGCGCGTCACCGTCCACGGCAGGACGTCCACGAGCTCCTGACTGAGCCGCTGCGCGTCGGCCTCGCCGAGCAGACGAGCGTTGGTGTCCTTCAGCAGGCCGGTCGCCGGGTCGAAATCTCTCCCGGTGGCGACGCGCACCCCGCCGATCCGCTCGAGCCGCGCGCTGAAGCGCGTGCCCTCGGCGAGCAGGCGCGCCTCCAGGTCCCAGTACTGGCTCCGCCGAAAGGCGGCCCGCTCCTCCTCGCGCTCGACGACCAGCCGCACGGCGACGCTCTGCACGCGGCCAGCCGAGAGGCCGGTCTGGACCTTCTTCCACAGGACCGGCGAGACCATGTAGCCGTACAGCCGATCCAGGATGCGACGGCTCTCCTGCGCATCGACCAGCTTGAGGTCGATGTCACGAGCGTCCGCGATGGCCCGGCGGACCGCCTCCTCGGTGATTTCGTGGAACTCGATGCGCCGGATCGGCACCTTCGGCTTGAGCACCTCGCGCAGGTGCCAGCTGATCGACTCTCCCTCGCGATCGGGGTCGGTCGCCAGCAGCACCTCAGGCGCGTCCTTCACGGCAGAGCGCAGGTCGCGGATGCGGCTGGTCTTGTCGCGGGCCACGACGTAGTACGGCCGGAAGCCGTTCTCGACGTCGACGCCCATCCGCCCCCACGGCTTGTCCTTGATCTCGGCCGGCACCTCGCTGGCGTTCTCGGGCAGGTCGCGGACATGGCCGACGCTGGCCTCTACGCGGTACTCGTCGCCGAGCAGGCGCGCCAGCGTACGCGCCTTCGCCGGCGACTCGACGATCACGAGCGGCTTGGCCATGAGATCAGGTGCTCCGTGAGCGCCGATGGAGGACGTGTCCGGCGGCAAACCGGCGAGCGGTCCGGCGCTCAACGACCACGCCGGCGCCGTTCGTGGTTGCGGTCACGGTGAGCGAGTGTAGCACCGGCCCACGCCGCGACCACGACGCGCGAGAGACGCTCGATGCACCGATGAGCCCCGGTGCGCCGCCGATTGCGGCGCGCCCGGGGGTCGGCTCAGTTCGTGTAGTCCCAGACGATGACGATCTTGGACCCCACCTGCGCGATGCCGACGCCGACGCGCGTTGCGTTCGGGTTGAGCACGTTCGCGATGTGGTTGAACTGGCCCGGGTAGGGCTCCGACATGAACGCGGCGTGGCACCAGTCGAGCGTCGCAATGACGCTGCGCCCGACGAGGTAGCACGCGTTCTCGCCCGACCATGAGTAGCTGATCCCGCCCGCCTGCAGCCGGCTGTCGCGGGTGCTGCCGTTCAGCCCGGTGTGGCTGAAGTAGCCGTTGGCGGCCTGATCGTAGGCGTGGGCGTAGGCAACCGCCGAGATGGCGCCGTCGAGCACGACCGGCCCAAATCCGTACGCCGCTCGCGAGGCGTTGATCTGCGCGACCGCGTACGCGGCGGCGTCGCCCGAGGGCGCCGGCGCCGGTGGTGCGAGCGGCGCACTGCGGGTGCTCGTCGCGGACCGCGTCACGGTCGCTGCAGCCGGAGTGGGGGCTGCTCTGGTCGTGAAGGACCAGTCGGCCGTCACCGGATTGCCATCGGCGTCCAGCGCGCCATCGCCCAGGACCACCGCGAAGGTCCGCCCGCCGGCGAAGGCCTGATCCGGGGTGTACGTCAGCTGAGTGGCTGCCTCGTTCCAGCTCAGGTTGCCGCCGACCAGCGCTCCGGAGGCCGTGTCGGTCAGGCCGAAGGCAGCGTTGGTGGCGTCGACGTCCATCGGCTGGCTGAACCACATCGTGACGGTGGCCGGCTCGACATCGCTCGCACCCAGGCCCGGATCGGACTTGACGAGCTGTGCGCCGAGCGTGACGACGAACGAGAAGTTGCCCTTGCCACCGAGTGGGTTCCCGCTGGCGTCGTGTGCGCCGAGCAGGCTGACCGTATATCGGCCGCCCGGCTGCAGGCGCTCCGACGGCGTGAAGACGAGGTCGTTGCCGTTCCAGGCGAGATCGCCCGTTACCTCCGGGGCGATCGCGAAGCGATCTTCCACGTCGGCACGGTCCATGTCGGCGCTGAACGAGACCGAGATGGCGGTGGTGGCGCTCACTTCCTTGGCGGTGCGCGTCGGTGGCTGCGAGCCCGCCTCGACGATTGACGCCGCCGCGGCTTCGGTTGCCACGGTCAGCGACCGCACCGATGGAACGTCCTCGCGGGCGACCGCCGTCGCGGCCGCGAGATCCTCGCCCGCCAGGCGCACCTGGAAGTCGGTGACGGCCGGCGCGGTCTGGGTTGTAAAGGCGTAGCGACGGCCGCCACGCAGGGGTGAGCCATCGGCGGTTTCCGATGCCTGCCCGACCACGACGAGGTAACGCTCGTCGGCGCGCCACAGGCGCTCCGGGCTGATGCTGACGGCGGTGTAGTCCGCGTTCCACGACAGGTCGACGCGCTGCTGCGGAAGGACCTGGATGGCTGACTCGACCGAGGCGGGATCCATCGACTCCTGGAACGGAATCGTGATGGAGTCGGTCGTGGCGACGGCGATGCCGACGCTCTGCGGAAGCAGGGACTCCGGGATGAGCGGGGCCTGCTCGGGACCCGCCTGGGTGATTTCTTGGTGGCTGAAGGCGATGAGGAAGGTGAACGAGAGGGCTGCCAGCGAGACTCGGGTAATCGCTCGGTGGCTGCTCAGCACGGTGCGGAGCGACTCGAACTTGGCGGCCAGGGCCGATGTCGTTCGGTATCGACGCAATAGACAGACTCCAGTGGGTGTTCCGGCTAGCCCTTGAGAGTGGGCACGAGGGGCGTAGTCGAGTGGCGGCGGAAGCATAGCCCATGGGTACCAAGCGTGTCATACGACCTGTGCGAGCCGTTTTGCCGCCAGGGTCGGGTGAAACGTGGCTCCACCGAACGGATTCACGAGCCCTCGAGCCTCGAGAAGGCTCAGCCCGCTGGCCACCGACGCCGCCGGCTGGCCCGTCCGGTCGATGAGCTCTTCGACCGATCCGCTGCGCTCGAGCAGGTGCCGCAGCAGCTGGCCCTCCACCTCCGACAGCGCACTGGCGACCGGGGGCGGCTCTCGTCGAGCCACGCCGATCTGGCGCAGTAGTGAGGCCGACGAGGTGACCACCTCCGCCTGGTGATCGGCGATGAGCCGGTTGCAGCCACGTGATGCCATGGCGTCGATCGGCCCAGGGACGGCATAGGTCTCGCGACCGATGGCTGCCGCCGCCGCCGCGGTCAGCAATGCGCCGGACCGATCCGGCGCTTCAACAACCACGACCGCCTCGGACAGCCCGGCGATGATCCGATTGCGGCGGGCGAAGTCCGGACGCCCGACGGCGGCGCCGATGGCGACCTCGCTGACCAGGGCGCCGCCGAGCCGAACGATGTCACGAGCGAGGCTTCGGTGGCGAGGTGGATAGATCCGGTCGAGCGGTGACGGCACGACGGCGATCGTCCGCGCACCGGCGGCCACCGCTGCGCGATGCGCGGCGCCGTCGATCCCCAGCGCGAGGCCGGAGACGACCACCATCCCGGCGCGTGCCAGCTCATCGGCGATCTCGTTCGCGGTCGCCAGTCCGTAGCCCGACGCGCGTCGCGTGCCGACGATGGCGACCGCCCGCGCCTCGAGGGCCTCCCCGTCGCCGGCGACGTACAGCGTGGGTGGCCGCGGATCGATGGTTCGCAGGGCATACGGGTATTCGACGTCCAGTCCGGTGATGACCCGCCCGCCGGCGGCGGCGGTGCGCTCCGCGAGCCGGCGCGCGATCTCGCGCGGATCCTGCCTGCCGAGTCGCTCGACGGCGGCGACCACTTCCCCACCCAGGTGCGGCACGTCGGCGAGACCCTCGGCCCCCGCCCGCCAGGCCTCGGCCGCCGACCCGTGGCGCCGCAGCAGCTGCGCGAAGCTGGCCGGGCCAATCCCGGGCACGAGCGAGAGCGCGATCCAGCAGTCGCGCTCGCTCGCCCGGAGCCGGCCCGCCGCGGCGTCTCGAGAACCGCCGCCCACGCCGATCATGCCGCCAGCGCCTTCGGCCGATGCAGCAGCGCCTCGTCGAGGTGGTGCACCTCGACCATCTCGCTGCCCTCGAGGTCAGCAATCGTTCTCGCCACCCGGGCCGCTCGATGCACGCGCCGCAGGGTCAGCCCCATCTGCCGCCCGCGCGTCTCGAGCACAGCGTCCAGGGCGACCGCAAAGCCATGACGGGCATCGAGGTGGGCCACCGACAGACCCGCGTTGGGCAGCCCCTGCCGCTCCACCTGCCGAGCCCAAGCGCGCTCGATGCGGGCCGCGACCACCGCCGTCGACTCGGCCTCGGCGGCGACCGACATCGTCACCGGCTCGAGATGCACGATCAGGTCGAGGCGATCGCGCATCGGCCCGGACAGGCGCGCCTGGTAGCGGCGCCGCGCGCCGTCCTCGCAGCTGCACTCGCGCCCGTCCACCGCCCACCAACCGCACGGGCACGGGTTGTAGGCCAGCAGCAGCATGAAGCTGGCGGGCAGGGCAACCACCCTGTCGACGCGCGCGATGTGAACCGTGCCCGAGTCGATCGGCCCGCGCAGCGCGTCGAGCGCGTCGGCGCGGAACTGCAGGGTCTCGTCGAGGAACAGCGCACCGTGGTGCGCGAGGCTCGCCTCGCCCGGCCGCACGTGCGGCCCGCCGCCGACGAGCGCCTGCGTCGAGATCGTGTGGTGCGGCGCGCGAAACGGCCGGCGCGGCCCGATCGGCCGCTCGGCATCGGTGAGTCCGGCAACCGAGTGGATGCGGCTGACCTCGGCCGCCTCCGTCTCGTCCAGCGCCGGCAGGAGGGTCGCCGCCGCCCGGGCCAGCAGCGTCTTGCCGACGCCGGGCGGTCCGCTGAAGGCGATGTTGTGGCGCCCCGCCACCGCGATCTCCAGCGCCCGGCGCGCGGCGCGCTGGCCGATGACCGATGCGAGATCCGGTGCGTCGTCCCGGTCCGGCGCCTCCCTCGGATGATCGCGCGGCGCCAGGATCGCGAGTCGCTCTCGGCCGGCGAGATGCCGGACGACCTCGCCGAACGACGTCGCCGGCCGGACGATGGCGCCGCGCACCGCCGCGCCCTCAGGGCCGTTCTCCGCCGGCACGATGACCTCGCGCATGCCGGCCGCGGTGGCGGCGCTGACGAGGGCCATCGCGCCCGGCACGCGCCGCAGCGAGCCGTCCAGAGCCAGCTCGCCGATGAGCGCCGTGCGGCCCAGCTCATCCGTCTCGAGCTGGTTGCTGGCGACCAGGATCGCGGCCGCCATGGCGAGGTCGTGCCCGGTCCCCTCCTTCGGCAGGTCAGCTGGAGCGAGATTGACCGTGATCCTTCGCGCCGGGACCTCGAAGCCGGAGTTGCGGAGCGCCGACCTGACCCGCTCACGTGCCTCGAGCACCGCGCTCCCCGGCAGACCCACGATCGTCAGCCCTGGCAACCCGAACGAGACGTCGACCTCGACGCGGACCGGGACCCCGTCGACGCCGACGACCGATGCGCTCAGCGCGTTCGCAAGCACGGGCACCGCCTCGCTCGGGAGGCGATGTCGTTGCGTCGATGCGAGTGCCGGCCGCCCGCCTGCTCGCCTCCCTACTACCAGCGGCGACCGGCAGCCAGAAGGCTACGGACGGCCGCTTACTGGCCGATTAGCCG
>DASTTX010000061.1:0-8568 GCA_035759945.1 Candidatus Limnocylindria bacterium
GCTGCGCGAGCTTCCGGCCTGCCCGGACCCACACCTGGTCGCGGTGACGGGCGCCTCGAACGTGACCGGCGACATCTGGCCGATCGCGGAGATGGGGCGCATCGCACACGACAACGGCGCTCGGCTGCTGGTCGACGCCGCGCAGCTGGCGCCCCACGCGCCGATCGACATGCAGCGCGATGGCATCGACTTCCTCGCCTTCTCGGGCCACAAGCTGTACGCCCCGTATGGCGCCGGTGCGCTCATCGGCGAGCGCGACTGGCTGAGTGCCGGCGACCCGTTCCTGCGCGGCGGCGGCGCGGTCAAGGTGGTCACCATCGATGAGACCGTCTGGGCCGATCTGCCCGACCGGCAGGAAGCCGGATCGCCGAACGTCGTCGGGGCGGTCGCACTGGGCGTCGCCTGCGACACGCTGGCCGAGGCCGGCATGGACGCCATCGCCGCGGAGGAGGCCGATCTGGTGGCATACGCCCGCGAGCGCCTCGGCGAGGTCGACGGCTTCGAGCACTACCGCGTCTGGCCCAGCGACCATCCTCGGGTCGGCCTGCTGACCTTCAATCTCGGCTCGATGCCCTACGACCTGCTCGCCGCGGTGCTCTCGGCCGAGCACGGCATCGGCATCAGGCACGGCTGCTTCTGCGCCCACCCGCTGATGATGCGGCTCCTGCGCGTGGACGACGTCGAGTCCCGCCGTCTGGTCGACGAGGCGCGTGCCGGCAGCCACGAGCGGCTTCCCGGCGCCGCTCGCATGAGCCTGGGCCTCGGCTCGACCCGGGCCGACGTGGATGCCCTGGCGAATGCGCTGCGCGCGATCGCGGCCGACGGGCCGCAGTGGACGTACGCGGTCAACCCGGCGACCGATCAGTACGAGCCCGATCCAGATCCACGCCCGCTGCCAGCGCTGCCGATGCGGCTGGTGGAGCACCCGCACGCGCACGGCGAGTCCGCCTGACCAATCCACCCGCGAGCCGAATCAGGGCGTCACGGCTACCGTATTGACTGATATGAGATTGCGCTCGCGCCGGATCAGCGGACCGATCGCCTTCTGGGCGCTCGCCGGACTTGCGCTGCTCGTCAGCCACGACGCGATCTTCTTCGTCCAATACGGGCCCGGCGAGGCCCTGACCCGAGCGCTGCGCGACGCCGGCCACGCCTACTGGACGATGGCGAGCCTTGGCCTGGCTGCCGCGGGCATCGCCGCGGCCGCGACCGTCGCCATTCGACTGATCGGCCTCCGCAGCCACGCGCGCCGGCTCCGCGCCCCGGCTGCCCCGCGGCCGACCGGCTGGTGGGGCCGGCTGCTTCTGACGTGGGGCCAGCTGTTCGCGATCGTGGCGGTCGGCTTTGTCATCCAGGAGAGCGCCGAGCACTTCGCCATGCACGGCCATGCCATCGGCCTCGGCGCGCTCATCAGCCCGGAGTATCCACTCGCGCTGCCGATCCTCGCGCTCGTCAGCCTTGTCGCCGGGCTCATCACCGTGCTCGTCACCGTGGTCGAGGTTGCCCTGGAGGCCACCATCGCTGCGGCCAGCAGGCAGCCGCGACCGCCACGCCGGCTCATCCGGCCACCGGCCGGGCTCGGCATTCAACGCATCCCCATCCTCGCTCGGGCCGCAGCCGGCCGGGCTCCTCCGAGCGTGCTCACCCGTCGGGTCTGAGTACGCATCGGGCACGGATGTGCCCAACACACGAGGAGCATCCAGATCATGTACAGGCGCATCGGGCGGTCCGCCGCCCTCGGCGCGGTGCTGACCCTGCTGGTCGGCATCGGCGTCGCCGCAGCCCACGAGCAGCGCGACGTGGGCGACTACACCTTCACCGTCGGCTTCCTGGAGGAGCCGGTCTTCACCGGACAGAAGAGCGGCCTCGATCTGCGTGTCGCACAGGGCGATCAGCCGGTCGAGGGCCTCGAGGAGACGCTCCAGGCCGAGGTCACCTTCAGCGGCCAGAGCCGCGACCTCGAGATCTCGCCCGTCTTCGGCCAACCGGGCGCGTATCGGTCGGTGTTCTTCCCGACGGCGGCCGGCCCATACAGCTTCCACATCACCGGCGACGTCGGCGGAACGCCGGTCGACGAGACGTTCTCGTCGGGGCCGGATACCTTCGGCGAGGTCGAGGACGTGGCGGGCGGCCAGTTCCCCGTCCAGTACCCGGCGATGGGTGACGTCGTCCGCGACGCCGAGGCCGGCGCAAATGCCGCCAACACGGCGACGATCGGCCTCGTGCTGGGTGGCGCGGGACTCCTCGTGGGCCTCGTCGCGCTCGGCCTGACCATCGCCCGCCGGCGGACCTGATGCGCGCACGCGCGTGGCGGGTCGGAGCGGTTGCCGGGGTGCTGACGTTGCTGGTTGCGCCTGCACTGCCCGGTGGCTCGGCCAGTCACGTCCTGGCCCACGCGCAGCTGGTGGCGAGCTCGCCGGCGGCGGGCGCGGTGCTGCCGCAGTCGCCCGATGAGCTGCGCCTGGTCTTCAGCGAGCCGCTGGAGGCGGGCCTCAGCTCGCTGGACGTCTACGGCCAGGATGGCAAGCCGCTGATCGACCACGGCGGCGAGATCGATCCGGCGGATCCGTACGTGCTCGTCGTCGCGAACCCCGACCTGTCGGATGGCGTGTTCTCGCTGACGTGGCGGTCGCTGTCATCGGCCGATGGCCACAGCGCGGAGGGCTTCTTCACGTTCGGCATCGGCAACGTCGTGGTCCAGGGAGCAACGTCGGGTGGGTCCGGCCATGTCGAGGCCGATCCGCTGACGCTCGTCGGGCGGTGGCTGACGTACCTCGGCCTCCTGCTGGCGCTCGGCGTCGCGGTCTTCCATTGGCTCGTGATTCGCGACGGCGCCATGCCAGCGCGGCTCGTGCGCCTGCTTGCCGCGGGGCTCGGGGTGGCCGCCGTCGCCACCGCGGTCAGCGCCCTCCTGGCCGCAACCCGGACGGATGCGCCGACCGAGTACCTGTTCGCGAGCCGCAACGGATTGCTCCAGGTTGCGCGTGCCGCGGTGGCCGCCACGGGCGCGGTCGCGCTCGTCCTGGTGCCTGCGCGCGTGGCGGGGAGCGTGGCAGCGGCGGTCGGGCTCGTCGGCATCGCCCTGCTCGTCGTCGCCGGGCACGCGTCCGCGTTGCCGGGTCCGGCGGCGCTTCTTGCCGGAGTGGCACATGTCGTGGCTGCCGCGCTGTGGATCGGCGGACTGGCCGGGCTTCTGGCGTTCCACGTTCGCCCGGCGCTCGTCGTGCGCGGCCCCGCGCCGTCGATGCGCAGCGTGGTGCCGCGGTTCTCGGCCATGGCGCTCGTCGCCATCGGCATGGTTGCTCTCACCGGCGTGTACGCGGCGTGGGTCCAGACCGGCAGCCTCCTGCCGCTCGACAGCGACTACGGCCGGGCATTGATCGTGAAATCGGTGATCGCCCTCGCGGCGTTCAGCCTGGGCGGCCTCAACTACTTCGACGGCGGCCGCATGCGCGCGTGGCTCGCAGCGTTCCGCACCCGCCTGTCCGTCGAGTCGGCGGCGGCGATCGCGGTGCTGGCCGTCACGGCCGTGCTGGCCACGACGCCACCCGGCGAGGCCCGAGGCGTCGCGATCGCACCCATTCCGGACGCATTCGGCAGCGTGGCCCCGGACATGAGCCTGCAGATCGTGCCCGGCCGGCCGGGCGTCAACCGCGTGGTGGTGACGACGACGGATGCGCTGGCTGCCGGCTCCGGCACGCTCGAGCTCGCGGTCGACCGCCTCGATACCGGCACCAGCACGCGCATACCGCTCGCGCTCGGCGGCATGGCCTCCATGCCCGGCATGGAGGGAATGGCGGGCATGCCCGGCATGGACGGCATGGACCACGGCGGCGGCACCCCGGACGGCGGAACGGTCGAATGGAGCGCCGATGCGATCGTCCTTCCGCCTGGAAGCCAGTGGGACACCAGCGTCCGCGTGGTGTCCGCCACCGGTGCCGAGCTGACCCGCCAGCGCTTCGCCTTCAGCCTGGATGCCGACGGCATCGCCGATGGCGCGCTCGAGCCACTCCTGACGCCCGCCATCGGCGTGGCGGCCCTGCTGCTCATCGGCGGCGGCATGGGCCTCGGCCTGGGGCTGGGCGGCATGGCGCTGCCCCGCTGCGAGCCACTCGCGTCACGCTTTGCGCTGGTCGGCGGCGGCGCGGCGGCAGTTCTGCTCGGCGGCGTCATCGGCGCCGGACAGCTGCTCGGGTGACCATGGTCGGCGCGCTGGGGGGCCATTCGGCCCTGTGCCGCGAGCGGCTGATCGGTCATGAATGGGCCTGCATGACGGAGCCACATCGAGCCGCCACCCTTCGGGCATGAGCGTTTTCACGGTCGCGACCTTCCTGGGCTTGCTGACGCTGGCCGCCTTCATCGGCGTGCTGGGGGTGGCGATCGTGTGGGTCCTGCATCGGCTCGGTGCGGTTGATAGCGGCGTCACACGCCTGGCGTCCGCGCTCGGGCCATTGGCCTTGTGGCTCGCCTTTCTCGTTGCGCTCACCGCCTTCTCTGGGAGCCTCTACTTCTCCGAGGTCGCCCACTTCACGCCGTGCGCGCTGTGCTGGTACCAGCGCATCGCCATGTACCCGATGGTCGTCATCCTGGGCATCGCGGCGCTGCGGGGCGATGCCGGCGTGGCGCGCTACGCCGTGCCGCTGGCGGCCATTGGCGCATTCATCTCGGCGTGGCACATCGGCGTTGAGCGCCTGCCGGACCTGCCGTCCGGCGCGTGCTCGCTCGACGTGCCGTGCAGCCTCATCTATGTCCAGGTCGTCGGCTTCGTGACGATTCCCACCATGGCCCTGGCCGGCTTCCTCTCGATCATCACCATGCTGCTGCTCGCGCGACGCGCGCAGCGACCCGAAGTGGAGACCCTCGCGTGAGCACCAAAGCCCAACGATCCCGCGGCATGCCGCGACGCACGAACGTCGAGGCGCGATCTTCGCGCACACCCCTTCTCATCGGCCTGGCCGGCGTGGGGGTCGTCGTGCTGCTGGCCATCCTCGCGGTGGCGCTCACCGGAATGGGCGGTGGTGGCCTGGCCGAGCCGGCGACGACCCTGGTCCGTGTGACCGGCAACGCACTGCCCGCCTTTGATGCCGAGGCCGCCAGCGATGCCGCCGTGGGACAGCCCATCCCTACCATCACCGGCACGAACCTCGACGGTCAGCCCATGACGATCGCGCCGGACCAGGGGCCGATGGCGATCGTGGTGGTCGCGCACTGGTGCCCGCACTGCCAGGCGGAGCTCCCGCGGCTGGTCCAGGACATCGCTACCAACGGCGTGCCCGATGGCGTCAGCGTCGTCGCCGTGTCGACGTCGATCAACCGGGCGCAGCCCAACTATCCGCCGTCAGCGTGGCTCGAGCGCGAGCGCTGGGACGAGCCGACCCTCGTGGACGACGCGAACAGCAGCGCCTTGGCCGCATTGGGCATATCGAGCTTCCCGGGCTTCGTCTTCGTCGACGCCGATGGCCACGTCGTGTCCCGCACGACCGGCGAGATCCCGATCGAGACCTGGCGCGCGGCGCTCAACTCGATCGCCCCATAGGTGCCGCGGCCCGGTGGCGTTGCGCGTTCCGCCACCGCCTGCGAGGATCGGTTGACCGATGCCCTCCCCGCTGACCGTCCTCGACACCCTCGGCCGCCCGATGCGTGACCTGCGCCTCAGCGTCACCGACCGGTGCAATTTCCGCTGTGGCTACTGCATGCCGCGCGAGGCGTTCGGGCCCGACCATGCCTTCCTGCCGCGCGCCGAGATCCTGACCTTCGAAGAGATCGCGCGCGTGGTGCGGGTCACCGTGGCGCTTGGCGTTCGAAAGGTGCGCCTGACCGGTGGCGAACCGCTGGTCCGGCGCAACCTCGAGGCGCTGGTCGCCATGCTTGCGACGGTCGATGGTGTGGAGGACCTGACCCTGACGACCAACGCCTCGCTGCTCGCAGGCAAGGCGCGGGCCCTCGCCGATGCCGGCCTCCAGCGCGTGACGGTCAGCCTCGACGCGCTCGACGACGCGACCTTCATGCGCATGAACGACGCTCGCGTGCCGGTGCAGCGGGTGCTCGACGGCATCGCGGCGGCGGAGGCGGCTGGCCTGGGGCCCGTGAAGCTCAACGCGGTCATCCGCCGCGGCATCAACGAGCACGCGGTGCTCGACCTGGCCGAGCGCTTCCGGGGCACCGGCACGACGGTCCGCTTCATCGAGTACATGGACGTCGGGCATTCGAACGGCTGGCGCCTTGACGACGTCGTCCCGGCCGAGGAGATCATCGCCGCCATCGACGCGCGCTGGCCGCTGGAGGCTGTCGATCGCGACTACCGCGGCGAGGTGGCGCGGCGCTATCGGTATCGGGACGGAGCCGGCGAGATCGGCGTCATCAGCAGTGTGAGTCAGCCGTTTTGCGGCGACTGCACGCGAGCGCGCCTGTCAGCCGACGGCCGCGTCTTCACCTGCCTCTTCGCGACGGCCGGGCATGACGTCCGAACACTGCTGCGATCTGGCGCGGATGACGCTGCATTGGCCGATGCGCTGCGCGCCATCTGGACCGGCCGCGCCGATCGCTACTCCGAGCTGCGCTCGCTCGAAACGGTTGAGCTGCCGAAGGTGGAGATGAGCTTCATCGGCGGCTGAGCCACTCAGCTGTGGATCGGTCCAGCCAGCGAGCGCAGCGGACCGCCAGAGCGGCCGTGGACGACGGCCAGGATCTCGGCCACGATCGATGTCGCGACCTGCTCCGCCCCATCGGCCCCGAGGTCCAGGCCCGCCGGAGCATGCAGGACGGCCAGGTCCGCGTCCGATGGACGGGTCGCCAGCTCGTTGAAGAGCCGCTCGGTCCGATCGCGTGGACCCAGCACGCCGAGGTACGTCAGCCGCCGGCCCAGGAAGCTGCCGACGAACGCCGCGTCGCGCAGGTAGTCGTGGCTCATGACGACGGCGGCCGTCCACTCGCCCGCGCCGGTCGCGTCGGCGGCGTCCGAAGCCTCCGCATCCAGCAGGCGGGCGCCCGGGAAGCGCTGGGGGAGCAGGAGGGAACGGCGCGGGTCCACCACGTCGACGCGCCAGCCCTGCCGGACGCCGGCCGCAACGAGGGCGCCGGCATCGGGGCCTGCGCCACACACGACCAGGTGCAGCGGCGGCAGGATCGGGTCGAGCACGGCCTCGCCAAGCAACGTCGGCCGGCCGTGGGCGACGGCGAGGACCGCACGCTCACCGAGGGCATCGGCCTCCGCCGCGGACAGCACGCGTCGCTCGCCGTCCAGGCCGGTGAGGAGATAGGTCGGCCGCCCCTCGCGTCGCGCGGCGACCAGCGCGCCCAGCGTCTGTTCAGCCAGCGAGGGCGGTTCTGCGAGCAGCTCGATCACCCCGCGGCAGCCGAGGCCCATGCCCCACAGCTCGTCGCCCTCGGCCGAGTGGTCGATCGTCACCAGCACAGGCGCGTCCAGCTCCAACGCCTCGCGCGCCAGTCGCGCAGCCTCGTCCTCGAGGCAGCCGCCGCTGATCAGCCCGACCGGCGGGCCGTTCTCGGGAACCAGGAGTCGAGCCCCCGGCCGGCGGTATGACGAGCCACGCACCGAAACGACCGTCGCAAGCGCCGCACGCTCGCCCCGCGCGCGAAGCGCATCGGCCTCCCGAAGGATCTCGTCGATCTCGCTCATCAAGCCGATGCTACATGCGCGGCCGAGTCGCCCACGACCGGTGCCGGCTGGCCCGCCACAGTCGTCATGCAGTGTTCAAGAGTCTTGAACACTGGCGCGGCCTACCATCGAGAGCTGATGGCCGCCTTTCTGGACGATCTCCGCGCCGCGGCGCCGCACATGCGCCTCCTCACCGACCAGGCCGACCGTGAGTCGTACCGTCGCGACGAGACCGCGCACTTCGAGCCCGGTCTTCCCCTGGCGGTGGTCCTGCCGACGACGACCGAGGAGGTGGCCGCCATCCTGCGCACCGCGACCGCGCACCGCGTGCCGGTGGTCCCGCGTGGCGCCGGCAGCGGACTCTCGGGCGGCTCGGCGGGCATCGAGGGCGCGCTGACGGTGGCGCTGACCCGGATGGATCACGTCCTGGAAATCGATCGGGACAACCGTGTAGCGGTCGTCCAGCCCGGTGTCATGAACGCCGACCTCAAGAAGGCGGTCGCAGCGGAAGGGCTGTTCTACCCACCTGACCCGGCCAGCTACGAGTTCTGTTCCATCGGCGGCAACATCGGCACGAATGCGGGAGGGCTGTGCTGCGTGAAATACGGCGTCACCCGTGATGCCGTGCTGTCGCTGGAGGTGGTGCTCGCCGACGGACGGGTCATCCGCACCGGCGGGCGCAACGTCAAGGACGTGGCGGGCTACTCGCTGACCCACCTGTTCGTGGGATCCCAGGGCACGCTCGGGATCGTGACCGAGGCGACCCTCCGGCTCCGCCCAACGCCGCCACCGAAGCAGACGATGCTCGCCTTCTTCCCCACGCTCGAGGCCGCCGGTCGCGCCGTGGCGACCATGACCCGCAGCGGCGTCGAGCCGTGCACCCTCGAGCTGATGGACCGCGTCACCATCGCAGCGGTCGACGACTGGCACAACCTCGGGCTCGACCGATC
>DASTTX010000062.1:0-5420 GCA_035759945.1 Candidatus Limnocylindria bacterium
CCTCGATGACGCTGCGGGCCGGCTCCATCCCGAGCGCCTCGGGCAGTGTCTGGATCGGCATCGTGCTGAGCGTCCGCCGCAGCTCGTCCTCCAGCTCCTCCCACTGGTACTCGGTCGGGTAGCGCGGCAGGAACGGCGCCAGAACAGAACGGATGTTCACTTTTCGGAGTGTACACCGGCGGTCGAGTCAGTCACACCTCGCCGCGCGGCCGATGGCGATCAGGACCCACGAGGGCCGCTGCCGGCGTGACGCTCGACTTCGGCGAGTTGTGACCTACGGTGTGACGCTGGGAAGTCGGCGTTCGGCGCGCGCCACGATCAGGTCAGCCAGGTTCTCGTAGGGATTGAAGCCGATGACGTTCGGCGCATCGGCCACGAAGTTCGACAGGGCATTGACGTCGTAGAAGACGTGGCCGCCGTCTCGGGCGTCGATCAGGTACTCGACGCCTCCGACGTCCATTCCGGCGGCAGCGACCAGCCGGCGCGCCTCCTCCACGATCTCGGCCGGAGGCTCGTATGCCTCCATCGGCAGGCCGCGCCCGGAGACGCCATCGGCCATGCCCGGCAGCTCGCAATAATCCGCCGGGCACAGGTTGAAGGTGCCCGGCGTGAGCAGCAGGCGAATGGCATACAGGTACGCGCCGCCCACGATCTCGATGCGCACGATGGCGTCACCGTCGGCCGGCACGTGCTCCTGGAGCAGCCCGACGTGGTCGATCCCGAAGTCCAGCCGGCCCGCCTCGACGGCCGCGCGCAGCTCTTCGGAGGTGGCGAACGAGGTGATCCCTGCACCGCTGCCGCCGATGTTCGGCTTCACCAGGACCGGATAGCGCAGACCATCTGCGGCCGATAGCGTCTGCTGCGGGCGGCTCAGCACGCGGGTTGCGGGATGCCGGAGGCCCAGCCGCGCCATGAGCGAGTACTGCGCCGCCTTCGACAGCTCGAAGCGAAAGGCGCGTGCGCCGTTCAGCACGGGCGCGCCGAGATCCTCGAGGTGCTCCAGATAGCGCAGCGTGTGGAAGATCGCGTCGCGGTGGCCTCGGGTCCAGGCCGACGGGCTCATCCGGTTCACGACCAGCGAGTACGGCACCTCATGATCATCCGGGTCGTAGGCATGATCGACCGCGTCGATCGGGAGGTAGTCGACGCCTCGCGCATCGAGCGCCGCGAAGAGCGGCTTGAACCACTCGGGATGTTCGTACAGGATCGCAATCGGCCGCTTCACTTTGCGAAGCGTACTCGACGCGCCGGAGCCGCGCCAGCCGCGCGGCGGCGAGGGATCGGCGCGCGTCAGTGAATGGCGGGCCGCTGCTCTCGAGGCTGTCCCTCCGCCTCCGCGTCCGCGCGCTCGATCGCCGCGCCGATACGTTCCATCGCCGCGTCGACCTGGTCGTGCGCGGCATTCAGGTCATCGAGGATGACCTGGAGCGACGGGGATGCCTCCACGTCGTCGCGCACGGTCAGCAGCAGCCGATGCGCCACGTTGAGAAGGACCGAGACTTCGTTGAGGTCGTCTGCGACCGCCGATGGTTCCATGACCGTTCGGGCTCGTGCGGTTATGAACCAACGGTACCGCGTCATGAGGCCACGTGGTCAGCGTCCCAGCGGAGGTGGGGTGGCCTACGGGGCTTGAACCCGTAACCTTCGGAGCCACAATCCGATGCTCTGCCGATTGAGCTAAGGCCACCACGAACGCCGCGCGTGGTCGCAGCGCGGCGGCCGATATCGTCGCCGAAATGGAGCGATGCCGCAACCAGCCTCGGAGGTGCGGGTTTCCTCACGCGGCCTCAAAGTGACGCTGGTAGCCGTCGCCACATATCAACGTCCGATGGCTCAGGCGGACGGTGGCATGCCCGCTGCTTTAGGGGAAGGTCATGATCGATGAGGGCGTCAACCAGATGGGGCGCGTCCGCGGACGGATCGGCGCGGACACGGCGGCCCGTGCTACGGGCACGAAGATCGCCGCGTATCCCGAACCGGTGCAGTACGAGGGCTACCAGCGCGAGGGCATGCGCCACGCCTGGACCACCGAGCCCGACGAGTCGGGCCGCTACCATGCTCTCACCCTTCGCCGGCAGGAGATTGACGAGGAAGCGTGGGAGGTCACCGCCGACCAGCCCTTCCCGACCGTGGACGAGGCGCGCGACTGGGCCGCTCGGCTGTTCGCCGAGACCGAGTAGCCAGGGTCGCCGCCACATGACGCGGCCGCCGATGCACCGTGCCGCCGCGCTCGCCTGCCTGGCGATACTGACCACGGCCTGCGTCCCGGAGGCGGCCACCTCCCAAGGACGCGACGTCGCCTGGCTCTACAACATCTTCATGCTGGCGTCGGCCGGCGTGTTCGTCATCGTCATCGGGCTGCTGAGCTGGTCGATCATTCGCTACCGCGGCCAGCCCGGTCGCGACGTCGAGATGCCGACCCCGACGCGCGGCAACATGACCCTCGAGGTCATCTGGTGGAGCCTGCCGGCAGCGCTGGTGGTGGTGCTGGCCGTGCTCACCGTCGGCGTGCTCGGCCAGGTCGACGCACGCGAGGATGATCCCGAAGTCGTCGTGCAGGTGCGTGCCTTCCAATGGGGCTGGCAGTTCACCTTCCCGGACGCCGACGTCGTCGTCAGCGGCACGGCTGCCGACCCACCCCGCATCGAGCTGCCGATGGGCGAGACGATCGCCTTCGAGATCTCCTCGCAGGATGTGGTGCACTCGTTCTGGATCCCCCGTTTCCTCATCAAGCGCGACGCGGTTCCCAACCGGCCGAACCGGTTCGACGTCGTGATCGAGGAGCAGGGCACCTACGGCGGCCAGTGCGGCGAGTTCTGCGGGCTGCTTCATTCCCGCCAGCTGTTCGAGATCGACGCCGTGAACCGCTCCGACTTCGACGCCTGGCTGACCGAACAGCAGCCTGACCGATGACGACCGTCGAGCAGCCCGCGATCCCCGCGCGACGGCCACACGTGCGCGAGGGCGCCATCGACTGGCTGACCACCACCGATCACAAGAAGATCGGCGTCCTCTACATGGTCTCCGCCTTCGTCTTCTTCCTGGTGGCAGGGCTCTTCGCGCTGCTGCTGCGCGCGGAGCTGGCGGCTCCCGGCCTGCAGGTGATGGAGCTCGAGACCTACAACCAGCTCTTCACCATGCATGGCACGGCCATGCTGTTCTTCTTCGCGACGCCGATGGTGATCGGTCTCGCCAACTACTTCGTGCCGCTCCATATCGGCGCACCCGACGTCGCCTTCCCCAGGCTCAACGCCTTCACCTACTGGCTCTTCATCTTCGCCGCGCTCATCGTCTTCGGGGGCTTCTTCGTGACCGCCGGCGCGGCGTCCTTCGGCTGGTACGCCTATCCCCCGCTCTCGACGCGGACCTACTCGCCCAGCCTCGGCGCCGACCTGTGGGTCATCGGCATCCTCTTCTCGGGGGTCGCCACCATCCTCGGGGCGGTCAACCTGATCGCCACGATCTTCACCATGCGCGCGCCCGGCATGACGATGCTGCGGATGCCGATCTTCACCTGGAACATGCTCGCCGTCAGCGCGCTCATCCTGTTCACGTTCCCCGTGCTCGGCGCGGCACTGGCCATCCTGTTCATCGACCGCAACCTCGGCGGCAACGTGTTCACGACGAGCGGCGATCCGCTGGTGTACCAGCACCTGTTCTGGTTCTTCGGGCACCCGGAGGTCTACATCATCGCCCTGCCGTTCTTCGGGGTGGTGACCGAGATCATCCCCGTCTTCAGCCGCAAGCCGCTGTTCGGCTACAAGGCCTTCGTCTTCGCCACCATCCTGATCGCCGCCTACAGCTTCAGCGTGTGGGCACACCACATGTTCACCACCGGCGCCGTCGCCACTGTCTACTTCGCGATCACGTCGTTCCTGATCGCCATCCCGACGGGCGTGAAGTTCTTCGGCTGGATCGCGACCATGTGGCGCGGAAACATCTGGTTCGCCACGCCGATGCTGTACTGCATGGGCATGCTTGGGGTGTTCCTCATCGGTGGTATCACCGGCGTCTTCCTGGCGTCGCCGGCCATCGACTACGCCGTCCACGACACCTATTACGTCGTGGCGCACATGCATTACGTGCTGCTGGGCACCAGCGTCTTCGGCATGTTCGGAGGCCTCTTCTACTGGTTCCCGAAGATGACCGGCCGCATGCTCGACGAGCGCTTGGGCAAGTGGCAGTTCTGGCTCCTGTTCATCGGCTTCAACGTCACCTTCCTGCCGCAGCACCAGCTCGGCCTGGACGGCATGCCGCGTCGCGTCGCCGACTACCTGCCGTCCACCAACTTGGCCGATCTGAACCTGCTCTCGACCTTCGGCTCGCTGGTGATCGGGATCGCCGTGGTGATCTTCGTGTGGAACTTCGTGACGTCGCTGTCCCTGGGTCCGCCCGCCGGCGACGACCCGTGGGGCGGGCACACCCTCGAATGGGCGACGTCCTCGCCACCGCCGCTGCATAACTTCACCTCCCTGCCGCCGATCACCTCCGACCGGCCGCTGCTCGACGCCCGGCTCGGGTTGGCGCCGACGGTGGGTGGCGAGAAGGCCGCCGAGGGCGCCGATGGCTGAGGAGTTCCGCTTCTTCCTCCGCACCGGGGTATGGATCCTCATCGCCGGGGTCGCCTACTGGCTGCTGTCCTACGAGCTGTCGGGCACCATCCTGCTGGGTGCCCTGCTGCTCGCCATCCTCGCGTTCATCGGTGTCGGGCTGGTGCTCGCCCAGGCTCGGCCGGTGGCCGAAGGGTCGGGCGCATTGGCGTGGCTGAACCGGGTCATCGGCTTCCACGAGCGCGCCGATGCTCCCGCGCCCCTCGAGGCCGGCCCCGAGCTGGTGCCATTGAGCTCGGCCTCGCCGATCATCTCGGCTGCGGCCATCATCCTCATCGGGCTGGGGCTGATCTTCGGGTCGTGGCTGATCGTGCCGGGCGTGGTGCTGCTGCTCATCGGCGGCATCGGCTGGCTGACGCAGCTGGATCGGTACGGATAGTTCCTTGTCCTTGGGCCGCGGGCGGTCTAACGAGCGCATCGCACAAGAAGCCGGTCCTGCGTGTCACATGAGCGTTTTAGCGGTCAACAGGACGCGTGAGCTGCGCGGCTGGGGACCATTCGTGCTTGGGGCTGACCATTAGATCGCCCATACGACCCTTGGGGAGAGCTTCTGGCGAAATTCGGGCGATCTAGCGACCGGCGGAGTCCGATGTGTCACGACCAGGCCGTCGAAGCCAGAGGAGCCCGTCGCGTCCGAGCGGCCGACCACTGCGTACCGACCTCCAGATCTCCCGCGAACCGGCAGGAAGCTCCGCCCGAATGCTTGCCATGTGCGGCTTGAGAATCTCGCGGTTACGGTGCGTGTCCTCGATTGCCAGGACGAAGCGCACGGGACGTTGGTGCATGCCGGTAAGCAGCTCCTGCTTGATC
>DASTTX010000063.1:0-24405 GCA_035759945.1 Candidatus Limnocylindria bacterium
CAGCTCGACGATGGCGAACATCCCTATGTCGGGTTCCTGATCTTCTTCGACCCAGCCACGCCCGGCTGGTTCAGCTGCAGCGGAACGCTGCTCGACGCCGATACCGTTCTGACCGCCGGCCACTGCGTGGCCGACGTCGGCACCGATGGCGGCATGGCCACGAGCGCGGGCGCGAACGACATCTGGTTCACCGTCGACCCCGACGACACGCTCGCGGGCTGGCCCGCCCGTACGGAAGACATCAGCGAGGAGGATCTGTACGCCCTTCGCAGCGCGTGGCTCAACGATCCAGCCAACGGCTACGTGAGGGGTACGGCAATCCCGCATCCGGAGTACGAGAACTTCGCCGCCTTCCCGATGAACTTCGACGTCGGCGTCGTGGAGCTTCCGATCGGCAGCTTCCCGATGGACACGTACGGGGAGCTTGCGCCCGTCGGCAGCGTCGAGGTCCTTGCCGGGACCACCGGGCGCCACCGCAATCTTGCGTTGGTGGAGACGGTCGGCTACGGGACGCAGTCCGTTCAGCCGCATCCCCAGAGCGACGACACGCGCTACAAGTCGACCTCGCGCATCGTGCAGGTCAACGGCAACATCGTCGACGGTGGAAACCTGCATACGCTGAACAACCCGAGTGCGATCGGCGGGCAGGGTGGTTCGTGCTTCGGTGACTCAGGCGGTCCGGTGTTCATCAACGACACCAACCAGATCCTGGCCGTGGTCTCGTTCGGCTTCAGCGGTACCTGCCACGGCGCGGATTATTCGTGGCGTGTCGACACCGTCAGCAGCCAGGACTTCATCATGCCGTTCGTGAGCGCCTGAGGCGCCTCGCGCGAGCTGGCCGGGTCCCCGCGTGAGGGGCCCGGCCGTCTCACCTCTGACGGCCTAGTCCTCGACCGCCTCCAGCCACTCCGTAGCGCCGTGGTTGACGGCGAGGTGGGTGACGGGTGCGTCCTCCGCACCACCGTGCCAGTGCTCCTCGCCCGGCGGCGCGTGAACGAGGTCGCCGACCTGGAGGCGGGCTACCTCGCCGTCGCGCGTGCCGACGCGCCCGCGCCCATCGGTCACGAACAGGAACTGGCCGCCCGGGTGCGAGTGCCAGGCGGTGCGCACGCCGGCGGGGAAGCTGACAAGCAGGACGTTCCCATCCAGCACGTCGTAGGCGCCGAGAAAGCGCGACGTGACCGGGCCGCTGAAGTTCGCCGGCTCCATCCGGTCGTCGGGGACCTCGGATGAGCGCGTGACCTGCACCGGCTCACTCGACCTCGATCTTCTCGTGTGCGCGGCTGGCCGCCGTTTCCGCCTGCTGCTCGTCGAGTCGCTCGATCCATCGGTCCAGGTACACGCGCGCGGCAAGCAGCTGCTCGCGGCTGGCGGCCTTGAGGTGCTTGCGGGCCTCCTCGGGGAACATGTTGTGCATGACCGCCCAGAAGGCCTCCTCGAGGCCCGATCGGCCCTGCTGCATCATCCGCGTCGGCGACCGTCGTTCGAGATCGGCGATGCGCCGCTCGAGCTCGGCTGTGCGCGGATCGGTCCCGGGCGAGGTGGGCTGATCGGTCATCGGTTGCTCCTTCAGCGTGCCGTGGTGCCAAAGCGGACCTTGAGGGTCCCAGAGTCGAAACGTGCGCCCTCGGTCGGGGCGTCGACGAGGATGCGGGGCAGGACGAGCGTTCGGCGCCAGGTGCCGAGGTCGATCACGAGCTCATCGGCATGGCGCGACAGGTTGATCTTCTCCTTCTCCGTGAAGGGCAGGTCCACCGAGAGGAGGAAGCCGCCGTTCTCGCGGACCACCTCGTACGGCCTGCCGCGGTAGAAGAACTGCGTCGGATCCTGGCCGTCGTAGAGAGCGTGCGACAGCTCGCGGAGGAGCGGCACGCCGACCATCTCACGGTCGAAGAACGGCGCCTTCTTGACCGGGATGGGGTGGAAGGTCTTCTCGACCAGCGGGCCATAGCGCTGCTGCGCCTCGTACCAGCCGCGGAAGTAGTCGCCGACCTCGTCGGGCAGCACGCGGTTTGCGACGACCAGATCGGTGGGATAGCCGTACAGGTGGAAGTAGGTGAACGAGCGCTGTGCCTCAGCGATGACCACCTGCTCCAGCGTCAGCACCACCCGAACGCTCGTCTTGGAATGGTCGGTGAGCAGCGCGTGCATGTATTCGAGGCGACTGAACAGCTCCTCGCCGGCGTTGAAGACGTCGTCGCCCGGCATCGGCATGCCCACGACGCGCTTGATGAGCGGCCCGGTCAGCTTCGTGATCTTGCGGCCGATCGGCTCGACCTTCTCCATCCACCATCTCGCCGCCTCCGGCAGGCTGAGCAGACGGAGCGTCTCGCCGGTCGGCGCGGCGTCGACGACCACCACGTCGTAGTTTCCCGAGTCGTGATGGTCGGCGATCCACAGCAGCGACCCCACCTCGTCCATGCCGGGCAGGACGGTCATCTCCTCTGCCATGACCTCGTCCAGGCCACGCCAGCGCAGGACCGATGCGGCGTACTCCTGGATCCGGCCCCAGTAGCGCGCGACGTTGAAGAACACGTCCGATTCCTGCGCCCACAGGTTGGGCGCGATCTCGAGCGGGGTCGGGCCGAGCTGGCGGTCGAAGGCGTCGCCCAGGCTGTGCGCGATGTCGGTCGACATCACGATCGTCCGATAGCCTGCATCGGCGCACGCGAGGGCGGTCGCTGCGGCGACGCTGGTCTTGCCGACGCCGCCCTTTCCGGTATAGACGAGGATGCGGGCGCTCACGCGATGGTCGGCTCCGGGTACGGGTCTTGGATTCTAGTGGACGGCCTTAGCCGACGAGCCTTCGCCAGCCACCGCCGAACGAGCCCTCCCGACGTTCTTCGAGCGTGAGGTCCTCGCTGTGGACAGGGCCAGCCGGTGCAGAGGTCGTGCCGCCCGCACCGTGCGGACGGGCGGATCGCTTGGCGCCGATGGGATGGGGGTGCCGAAACATGAGGCAGGTCCGCGCGAGGCGACGCGTTCCTGTGCAGGCCGGCCCGATAGAAGCGTATGGCAGAGGGCGAACGAGGCCTCGTGCACACTCCTGCCCGATATATCGGCGCGGTGCCGCAGCCTATGTCCCGGCCAGGCGCTCCACGACCGGGGCGAGTTCGTCCACCTCGCCAACCATGAAGGACGTGATGCCCAGCTCGTCGCGCAGGCGGGTGAACTTGTCCACGAAGCCGTCGACGCTGCCGATGAACAGGTGCGGGGCTTCCAGCACCTCGTCGGCGCTGATGGCGACGCCGCTGCGCTCCGTCAGCCGCTCGGCGAGCTCCTCGGCCTCGCGGCGGGGGTGATCGGTGAGGCTGACCGCCGTCATGGACGGGTAGACGTTGAGCTCGAGCTGGTCGAATCGCTCGCCGGCCGCCTCGCGCACCCACGCGATCTTCTCGGCCGTGCCGGCATACGTCACCGAGGCGGGATCTCCGACGCCATTGGGAAGGATGCGCGGTGCCAGGCCGACGATGTCCGCCTCGCGGGCGGCGAGCGTGAGCGTGCGACGCCCACCTCCGCCGATCAGGAAGGGCGGATGCGGCCGCTGGACCGGCTTCGGATACGCGTCGTAGTCCGTGATCGTGTAGTGCTCGCCGCTGAAGCTGAAAGGCCCGTCGGCGAAGCAGCCCTTGAGCACGCTGATGGACTCCGCGAGGCGCCGCTGGCGCACGGGCGTCGGTTCGAACGGCAGCCCGATGGCCTCGTATTCGGGCCGGTTCCAGCCCGCGCCGATGGCGACGTCCAGCCGGCCGCCGCTGAGGACGTCGAGGCTGGCGAGGTCCTGGGCCAGCACCGCCGGATGGCGCAGGTCGTTGTTGAGCACGAATGCTCCGACGCGCAGGCGGTCGGACACGGCGGCGATGACCGCCATGGCGGGAACCGGGGAGAGCTGCTCGATGAGATGATCCGGCACGACGAGCGTGTCGATCCCGATCGACTCGGCGCGCCTCGCCGTCTCGGTCAGCTCCGCGACGCTACCGATGCGGCGCGCGTCGGCCAGGAAGCGAAACGGTGGGGGCATGCGGGGCATTGTAGGTCCGCGTAGGCCGGGACCGTGGTGGCCGAAAGGACGCTCGCTAGCTAGCTCGGCTCCGCGTGCGCCGGTTGCTCCATCGCCCGTTCGACGCCGTTGCCGCCCGCTTCCGACGCTGCCTCCGCCGTGCGCGGGGTGCGCTTGGGTGGCGGCGAGAGCGACTCGCCGTTGGTCCGTTGCACCGTCCCGCGCTCGGCGTGGATGACGTGCATGACGGCGTTGATCAGCGCGAGGTGCGTGAACGCCTGCGGAAAGTTGCCCAGGTGCCGGCCGGTGTCGGGGTCGAGCTCCTCGCCGTAGAGGCCGAGCGCGCTGGCATACGAGAGCAGCTTCTCGCACAGCCGCCGGGCCCGCTCCCACTCGCCGATCTCCACCAGCGCGGAGACGAGCCAGAAGGAGCAGATGGTGAAGCTGCCCTCGGCGCCGGACAGGCCGTCATCGGTCTGTTCGGTTCGGTAACGAAGGACCAGGCCGTCATCGGTCAGCTCGTCGGCGATGGCGAGGACGGTGTTGCGCATGCGCTCGTCGTCGGAGGGCAGGAAGCGCACCAGTGGCATCAGCAGGACGGATGCGTCGAGCGCCGTGGTGTCGTAGTGCTGGGTGAAGACGCCGCGCTCGTCGAGGGCGTGGTCGCAGATGTCGGTCTTGATCTCGTCCGCGGCTGCCTCCCAGCGCTCCGCCAGCTCGTCCTCGTGTCGGATGCGCGCCAAGCGCGCCCCTCGATCGGCCGCGACCCAGCACATGAGCTTGGAGCTGGTGAAATGCTTCGGCTCGCCACGGACCTCCCACATCCCCCGATCTGGCTCGCGCCAATGCTCGAGCGCGGCCTCGACCTGGTCGATCAGGATTGGCCAGATGCGCTCGTCGAGGTGATCGCGAGACGTGGTATGCAGGTACACCGAGTCGAGCACGGCGCCCCAGACGTCGTGCTGGCGCTGGTTGTAGGCGTCATTGCCGATGCGGACCGGCCGTGCGCCCTCGTAGCCGGACAGGTGCTCGAGGATCTGCTCGTCGAGCGCCTTCTCCCCGTCGATGCCGTACATGACCTGCAGCTGGCCGTCGCGCTCCGCGACATCGGCGATGAAGGAGAGGTAGTCGGCGGCCTCCCAGTCGAAGCCGAGGGTGTAGAGCCCCCACAGCGCGAAGGTCGAGTCCCGGATCCAGCTGTAGCGGTAGTCCCAGTTGCGCTCCCCGCCTGGAGTCTCGGGCAACGACGTGGTCGCCGCCGCCACGATCGCGCCGCTCGGTGCGTAGGTCAGTCCCTTGAGCGTCAGGGCCGAGCGCTCCAGGAAGGACCGCCAGGGATGGTCCGGGAACGTGCCCCGCGCGAGCCAGTGCTGCCAGTGGTGCGCGGTCCAGACGAGGCGCTTGTAGGCATCGGCGCTCGTTTCGGGTGACTCCGCGCCGTTCCAGCTGAGGGCGCAGAACCGCGTCTCGCCCTCCTTGATGAGGGTCCGGGCGACCGCGCGCGGTCCCTCGAAGCCGATGTTCATGTCGCTCGTCAGCACCAGCTCGATGTCTCCGTCCTTCGTGGCGCAGGCGCCCTGCCGGTAGCCATCCCGCGTGTAGCGCCACTCGCCGAACTCGCGGCCGTAATCGAACACGGGCTCACAGTCCAGCGTGAGCTGCATCTCGCCATTTACGCAGCGCACCATGCGCAGCAGGATGTGGCTCGCGTCATAGTCCGTCGGCGGCCGACGCTGGGTCTTGGAGCGCTCCTCGGTGTGCCGCCACGGACCGATGAGCATCACGTCGCGGATGATCACCCAGCCGGTGGCAGATCCCCAGCTGGTCTCGAGCACCATCGTGCCAGGCAGGTATCGGCGCGCCGCAGGGACCTGCATGTCCGACGGACCGAAGCGGAAGGTGCCGGCGTCGCGGTCGAGGATCGCGCCGAAGACGCTCGGCGAGTCCATGCGCGGCAGGCACAGCCACTCGACGGCTCCGCTCGGCGCGACGAGGGCGGTCGATTCGCAATCGGACAGGAAGGCGTATTCGCCGATGGGTGCGAAGGGCGACGCGAATGGCCGATCCGGCATCGTCGGGTCGGGACTCGCCTGCACGTTCATGTTCATCGGCTCACCTCCCGTGTCAGGCCGCAAGTCTCACACGGTGCTCGCTCTTTCGCCAACCCCCATTGGTCCTGGAGAGCTCAGATGTCGGCATTGAACGTGTCGCAGGCATCCGCGCTCCCGGCCTCGAGGCCGGTGCTGAACCACTGCTGCCGCTGCTCCGATGAGCCGTGGGTCCAGGTCTCCGGGTTCACCTGCCCTTGCGTCTGCTCCTGGATGCGGTCGTCGCCGATCACGGAGGCGGCATTCAGCGCCTGGTTGACCTGGTCCTGCGTGATCGGCTCGAGATAGCCGGTCTCCACGGCGTTGGCGCCCCAGACGCCGGCGAAGCAGTCGGCCTGGAGCTCGGTGCGCACGGCGCCGCCCTCCGCCCCGGTGTCGCGTCCGGCGTCGAGCAGGCCGAGCAGGTTCTGGACGTGGTGGCCGAACTCGTGCGCCAGGACGTACTCCTCGGCAAACGGCCCGCCCTCGGCACCGAAGCGCGTTTCGAGGTCGTCGAAGAAGCCGAGGTCGATGTAGATGGTCTGGTCGACCGGGCAGTAGAACGGGCCGACCGCGCTGCTCGCGGCGCCGCAAGCGGTGTCGACGGCGTCGCTGAAGAGGGTCGTCTTCGGCTGCGCGTACTCGTTGCCGGAGGCGGCGAAGGCCTCGCTCCAGTAGGCATGCAGGCTGTTGACCGTGCCGACGATGCGGCAGTCCTGGCGCTCGTTGGCGTCGGCGCCAGTCTGGCACTCCGTGGCCAGTTCGCTCGACACAGGGCCCTCCTGCGCCGGCGCGGCGCCCAGGCCGCCGCCCAGGATGTCGCCGAGGTTGCCGCCCGAAAGCAGCACGAGGGCGATGATGATGATCGTGCCCAGCCCGCCGCCGAGGGCGATGCCCCCGCCCCGCACGCGGCGGCTGCCGCGCACGTCGCGGACCTGCCCGGGATCGAGCTCAACGTCGCGTCGAAAGGTCATCGAATGGCCGCCTCTTATGTCGAGCTATTGCTTGGCCGCTCTGCAAGCCCTGCGCCGTGGAATGCGTGTCGCGTGCCAACGCGCGAAGGGTACTTGTAGGGCATGGCGTCGGCCCGCCCGCCCGCCTACCGTCCGGCCCCATGGCAGATCGGCGGACCATGGAGCGGCAGCCGGATGCACTCGGCGCTGCCCTGCGACCGTGGCGTCGGCCGTCGCGCGTGACGGCCGTGATGGCCGATCCCTACGTGTTCTATACGGCGACCCTCGTGCCGATCGTGCTCGCCGTCGCGCTCCTGGCTCGTCGGCCGAGCGAGGTGCCGATCGCGCTGGCCATCAGCGCCGCGTCCGTGCTGGTCCAGCTGCTCCTCAGGCGCGCGGCGCGCGCGAAGGTCCGGCTGGGGCCCGTGGCGTGGACGATGGTTCGCCTCGCGATTCCGCTGCTCTACGTCACGCTCGCTGTGCAGCTCATCGGCGGCCCTGCCCTTCCGCTGCTGGCGCTCTACATCCCGGTCGTCGCGGCGGCGGCGGCCATCGGCGCGGCGCAGGGCTGGATGGCCGCGGCCAGCGCCGCACTCCTGATCCTTGGGCCGGAGCTGGCCGACCTCGGCTCGCCGGCGGCCGTCGTGCTCCGCGCCGTGACCCTGGCGGGCGTGGCATTCGTGCTGGCGTACGGCACTCGACGCATCGTCGCGGCGCTCGAGCACGCGCTTCGCGCGGCGCGCGCCGCGGTCGTGTCCGAACGGCGCCGCGCGCGGCAGCTCGAAGCGCTCGACGCGGTTGGGCGGCTCCTGGCCAGCACCGGGCCATCGTCCGAGCTGTTCGAGACGGTCCTCGACGTGGTCGTACGTCGCTTCGGCTATGACCAGGTCTCGATCTACCTCGGCGACGCCGAGCGCGTCGAGCTCGTGGCCCAGCGCGGGTACGACGAGCCGGTGCCGGCCTTTGATCCGTCAACGGGCGTGGCGGGGCGCGTGATGCGCCAGCGGCAGCTGGCGTTCGTGCCCGACGTCGCGGCGGATCCCGACTACGTGCCCCACGGATCGGCGGCAACCAGCCTGATCACCGCGCCGCTGACCACCGACGGTCATTTTCTCGGCGTCCTGAACGTCGAGACCACCGGCGCGCGGCGGCTGGATCACACCGATCGCACGCTGATCGGCATCCTCGCCGGCCGGCTCGCGACGGCCGTCGCGCTCGGCAGGGACCGGGTCGCGATCGCCGACCGCGCCCGCCTCTTCCGCAGCATCGGCGAGTTTTCCGCGGAGGTGACCTCGGCCCTCGCCATCGATCCACTCTCGGAAGTGGTGGTCGCCGGGGTCAATCGCGTCGTCGAAGCCGACGTGGTCGTCATCACGATCCTTGACCGCGATACGGGCCAGTACCGCATCGCGGCCGTGCATGGCATCGGCGCAAGCGTCGTCGGTCATGAGATCGCCGTCGGCGACGGCCTGGCCGGACGGGCGATCCGCGACCGCGCGACCGTGGTGGGACTGGAGTCGAACGCGGAGCGACATGCGGGCTCCGCGGGCATGCCGGCCGTGCCACCGGATGCGCACGGCGTCGGCATCCCGCTCATCCGCGACGGCGTGGTGGTCGGCGCGCTGAGCGTGGCGCGGCGGCCCGGTCATCCGGCGTTCACGGACCTCGAGCTCGAGGGCCTCGCGCTTGTCGCCAGCCACGTGGCCCTGGCGGTTGCGAACGCGTTCCTGCACGCCGAGGTGCGCGAGCTCGCCATCCGCGACGCGCTGACCGGCCTCTACAACCGGCGCCACTTCGACGAAGCGCTGGACCGCCTGATCGCGGCGCACCAGCGCGAGCGGCTCGGCCGCGGTCGTCCGTTGAGCGCGATCATGTTCGACCTCGATCAGTTCGGCGCCTTCAACAAGCAGCATGGCCACCAGGTGGGCGACGTGGTCCTGCGCACGTTTGCCGATGTGCTTCGAGGACGGTTCCGCGCCGGCGATCTCGTGGCTCGCCTGGGCGGCGAAGAGTTCGTCGCGATTCTCGACGGGTCCGATCGTGATGCCGCGGTCAAGGTCGCCGACGAGGTCCGATCGACCCTCGCCGGACGGACCGTCGTGGCCGAGGACGGCCAGGAGCTCAGCGTGACGGTCTCGGCAGGATGCGCGGAGCTCGATCCCGCAGATCCGACCCGGGAGTCGTTGCTCCGCACGGCCGACGTGGCGCTCTTCATGGCCAAGCGCGGCGGTCGCGATCGGGTGGTCGCCGCGTAGGTCAGGCGGCCAGCCGCTGGGCGAGCCAGGCGATGGCATCGGCATAGCGCCACTCGATGCCGCCGTGTGTCCCCTCGAAGAGCTCGAACCGGAGCTCCGGCTGACCGATGCTGATCCCCTCCAGCTCGGCACGGAACGCTTCCGCGCCGAGATCGAGATAGAAGTCGTCGCTTCGTCCGGCGTCGATCCAGATCGCGCGCAGCCCGCGCAGCGCATCGGCATGGCGCTCGACCATGCGGACGGGATCCCAGGCCAGCCACCGCTCCCAGACATCGGGCACCAGGCGGCCGGTGAGCGGCTCGAATGGAAGGCGGACGGTCCCGTCCGCATCGGCCGAGTAGCAGGCGGCCATGCACCATGCATTGAGCAGGTCGCCGTCCGTTCGCTTCGAGCGGCCCGGTCGCGATCGGAACTCCGCCCAGAAGGCGTCGAAGGAGCCGTCGTACGCGTCGCGCAGGGCGCGTGCGGCTGAGCGGAAGTCGGGCAGGTAGCAGACCTCGAACAGCGCGTCCCCGGCGTGCGTGGCGAGGCCACCGAAGAGGTCCGGGCGCAGCATCGGCGTGATCATCGCTCCGTACCCGCCGCTGCTCTTTCCGGCCACGCCTCGGTGGGCGGCCGCCGCCAGGGTCCGATAGCGAGCGTCGATGAACGACACGACCTCGTCACACAGGTACGTGTGGTAGCGCCCAACCGCCGGCGAGTCGACGAACTGCGATCCTCCGAGGCTGGTCCACGCGTCGACGAAGACGACGATCGCGGGCGCGTCACGGTCTGTCGCGAAGCGATCGTCCAGGGCCTCGAGCGGGTTCGGCTGGAATGCCTTTCGATTCCGCCACATGTCGAGCTGGCCGGTGAGGCCCTGGAGGACGTAAACCGATGGATACCGCCGATCCGGCTCGTTGTCGTAGCCGGGCGGGGTGTAGACGTACAGGGGGCGCCGATGCGGATCGCCGAGCGGATTCCCGGTGAGCGCCTCGCTGTCGACGACGAGCTCGTCGAGGCGGCCGGCCCAGCGATGTCCCCAGGGAGGCGGAAGGTCCATGCGTCGAGCCTAGCAGGCGGCTCGGCCGCATCGGCGCATGGTACTGACGGGTCATGTCGGTGCGGTCCGGTGCGGAGCAGACTGGCCGCGCATCCATGACCGACGCCGTCCATACCGAGCGCGTCCCGATCGCGCCGAGCACGGGCATCAGCAGGCCGCTGCGGGAGACACTCACGCGGGTGGCTGTCGTCGCGCGCGAGCGCGCCGGGATCGACTCGGCTGCGCTCCTCCTGCCGATCGTGCTGGTCGGACTGACCCAGGCACACGGCCCGGCGCTGTGGACCGTCGCGATCGCATACCTCGTCACCAACTTCACGCTCGCGATTCGAGCGCCGGCGCGAAACGCGCCGAGCGCCGCGCGCTGGATGACGGCGCGGCTCCTGGTGAGCGTGGCGATGGTCGCGGCCGGCCAGCTGCTGACCGGCTCGACCGGCCTGCTTGCCGCCGTCTACCTGCCGATCATCGCCATCGCGGCATTCGCCGGACATCGCTTCGTCGTGCTCACCGTGGCCGCCTCGATCGGATCGCACTTCCTGGTCGAGTGGTTCGAGCGCGCCGTGTTCATGGATGCCGTCGCGCGCGGGATCGGCTTCGCCGGCGCTGCGGTGCTCGTCGCCTTCGGCACGCGCCGGGAGGTCGCCCGCATGCAGCGCGCGCGGGACCGCCTGCGCCGGGCGGTGGTGACCGACCGTCGACGCGCTCGCCAGATCGCCGGCGTCGAGGCCATCGGCCGCATCCTCGCCGAGCGCGGCCCCGCCGCCGACGCCGTCGATACCGTCGTCGAGCGCATCAGCGCCGAACTCGGCCATCGCTACGTCTCGATCTACCTCGGCACCGAGGCGGAGGCTTCGCTCGTCGCGCAGCGCGGGTACAGCGAGCTGATCCAGATCTTCGACGGTGAGCGCGGCATCGTCGGCCGCGTGATGCGCACGCGTCGACCGGCATTCGTCCCCGACGTCGGCGCCGATCCCGATTACTGGGCCGTGAACCCGAACGTGACGAGCGAGATCTGCGTGCCGCTGCTCGCCGACCACGAGTTCCTTGGCTTCGTCAATGTCGAGGCCACCGGTCAGCCGCTCGACTCGACCGACCTGCGGGTCATGGTGGCCGTCGCCGACCGGATTGCCGCCGCGCTCATCATCGGCCGCGAGCGCCAGCGGCTCAGCGAGCGGGCCGACCTCTTCCGGCACCTGCACGAATTCAGCGAGGCGATCAACGGCACGCTTCAGCCCGACGAGCTGTTCCGCGCCATCGTGCGGTCGGTCTCGACCGTCGTCCAGGCCGACATTGCCGCACTCCACGTTCACGATCGCGAGTCGGGACGCTTCCTGCTGCGGGCGGTGGAGGGCAGCGAGCTGGGAACCCTCGGTGCCGAGGCGCGGCCAGGCGAGGGCATGGCGGGCCGCGCAATCCGCGATCGCACCATGATCATCGACGACGCGGCGCCACGGCCGCAGTCGCCTCGGGCCATCGACGCCGGCTTCATGCCGTCCACGCCGCCGGGGCCGATGCTGTCGGCATCGGTCCCCCTCATCCGCGACCGGGCCGTGCTCGGGGCCCTGACGCTGATGCGCGATGATCGCTCGCGGACGTTCACCGAGCTCGAGCGCGACGCCCTGGCCATGATCGGCCAGCAGGCTGCCCTGGCCGTCACGAACGTCCAGCTCCACGCCGAGGTCGCCGAGCTCGCCATGCGGGATCCGCTGACCGGCCTCTTCAACCGACGCTATCTCGATCCGGCCATCGAGCAGCTGTTCGCCCGTCGCTCGCGGATGTCGATCGACGAGCGCGTTCCGCTGGCCGCGATCATGTTCGACCTGGACCACTTCAGCGAGCTCAACAACCGCCACGGTCACCAGGTCGGGGACGACGTGCTGCGAGCCTTCGGCGCAGTGCTTCGCTCTCGGATGCGCAGCAGCGATCTCGTCGCGCGGTTCGGCGGCGAGGAGTTCGCCGCGATCCTGTTCCGCGCCACGCTGGACGACGCGATGCGCATCGCCGACGAGGTGCGGGAACAGCTGGCGTCGACGCCGATCCTCGGCAGCTCGGGGGAGGAGCTCTCCGCCACCGTCTCGGCAGGATGCGCGGCGATCGGTCCCGATCACGAGTCCCCCGATGAGCTCCTGCGTGCCGCCGACGTGGCGCTCTACATGGCCAAGCGCGCCGGCCGAGACCGCGTCTGTGCCGCCTGAAACCTGGCGGTCGCTCCGCCCAGCGCGCTGAGCCGCCGCCGCCCTGGGACCACCTAGGCCGTCTCGCCCCGCAGCTCGACTTCCTGGAGGCGCCTGATGGCCAGCCCGATGGCCAGCGCGGTGACGACCGCGGTGACCGCAAGGGCGAAGCCGATGCCCAGCTCGCCGACCCCGCTGGCGCCGTCGCCACCCAGCGCCTCCGCCACTGCCAGCGCGTGCTGGCGCACGCTGAACCCGCGCGTCGCCTCGAACAGGCCCGCCACGACGCCCTCCCACACGACGACGTAGGCGAGGCCGATGATGAGCGCGCGCGAGGTGATGAGTGACAGGGCCAGGAAGATGGCGGCGTACTCCAGCCCGCCGACGAGCGCGGCGACCGAGAACCCGAGCGCCAGCGTCGTGTCGCCGTTCGTGACGACGCCCGCGATGAACACCGCCGGCGCGACGAGCAGCGACGTCACCAGCCAGGTGACGAGGAACTTCACCGCGACGATGCGCCAGCGCGCGACCGGCTTGGCGAGCAGGTAGACGATCGTGCCGTCATCCAGCTCGGAGCCGAGCGCGGCGGTCCCGACGATGACGGCCACCAGCGGCAGGACGACGCCAAGGCCGAAGTTGCCGAGCAGACGCAGCGCGAAGCGGTTGGCCTCGTCGTCGCCCGGCGCGCTCAGCCGGAAGAGTGCGGCGACCACCACCAGCAGCACCCCCACCAGCGCCAGCAGCAGGGTCCGTCGCCGGTTCAGCAGCGCTCGCACGGTAATCGACAGGAGGGCGGACGTCATCGGCGCACCAGGTAGCTGAACACCGATTCGAGCGACTCGTCGGCGGGTCGCAGCTCGAGCAGCGATGCGCGCGCGCGCTGGGCCGCCGGCGCGATCGTCCGTGTCAGCGCGCCGTAGTCGCCGGTCCGGACCGTCAGGGTGCCGTCATGCAGCTCGACCGCCTCCACGGTCGCATCGGCCAGGAGCTCGCGTGCCAGCGCGCGATCGTCCGACGAGCGAACCGTGAAGCTGTGCGGGCGGTCGGTCATGAGGCGCCGGATGCGCCGGAAGTCGCCCGACGCGGCCAGCCGCCCGGCGACGACGACCAGGACGCGGTCGCTGAGGCGCTCGACCTCCTCGAGGATGTGGCTGGAGAAGAGGATCGTCCGGCCCTCGGAGGCCATGCGGCGCAGCATGTCCATCATGTGCAGCCGCTGGCGCGGGTCCATGCCGTTGAACGGCTCGTCCAGGATCAGGACGGGCGGGTCGTGGACGAGGGCGGCGGCAACCTTGACGCGCTGCCGCATGCCCTTGGAGTAGCCGCCGATGGCGCGTCCGGCGGCGGCCTCCAGGTCCACCATGCCGATGGCTCGATCCGTTGCGGTCGCTGCGTCCTCGATACCGTGCAGGCGGGCCGACGCATTGACGAAGGCGCGCCCGGTGAGGAACGGGTAGACCGCCTCGCGCTCCGGAACGAAGCCGACCGAGCGGTACAGGTCGGGGTGGCGCCAGGTCGGGGTGTCGTCGAGCTTGACGCTTCCCGCGCTCGGCGCCAGGAACCCGGCCATCAGGTGCAGCAGCGTCGTCTTGCCCGCGCCGTTCGGGCCGAGCAGTCCGGTGATGCCGGCGCCGACGTCGAACGTCACGTCGTTGACGGCCACCACGTTGCCGTACCAGCGCGAGACGCCCTCCAGCCGGATGTCGCTCATGCGGTGAGCCGCCGATAGCGGATGGCCAGCACGGTCCACGAGACGAGCACCAGGATGAGCGCCGCGAGCCCGTACAGCGCCAGCGGGAGCTCCGACGTGGCTGCCGGTGCGCCATCGACGGCGCCACCGAACAGCCACTGCCGCGTCCCGTCGAGAACGGCAAGCGGGCTCACGAAGCCCGCGACGTCCTGGCCGTTCTCACTGAAGGAGTCGCTGATCACGCCGCCGATGAGGAACACCGCCAGCACCGCCCCGGCCGCGTACGCCCGCCGCCCCGCCAGCGAGCAGATAGCGAGGCCGATGCTGGCCAGCACCACGGCGTGGATGACCCCGCTGCCGATGATCTCGGGCATGGCGCCGATCTCGTCGCCGACCGCCGCCACGAGGTCGTCGGTCGAGAGGACGCGACCGATGAACAGGAGCAGCACCGGCGCGAGGGTGATGGCCAGCAGGCCGATGGCGAGGGCCGCGATCTTGGCCGCCACGTAGTCGATGCGCCGGATGGGCCGGCTGAAGTACAGCGGCAGCACCCGGTGGCGGATGTCGTTGACGACGAGCTCCGGGGCCTGCGCCGCGATGAAGATCGGCAGCAGCGCGCCGATGTTCCAGACGTAGCCGTCGTAGTCGTACAGGTCCAGGATGTCGCCGGCCAGGACCCGAACGGCGACCGCGACGACCGCCGGCAGCGCCGCCAGGATGACGGCGCCCCACGGGATGATCTTCGAGCGTCCCGAGCGACCGAATCCGAAGACGGCGCGCACCCCGGCACCCACGATCGCCCCGATCGCTCCACGCCGGCCGAGGCGCGGGCCGTCGTAGTGGCGGTAGCCGATGTCGTAGATCGTGCCGGTCGTCTCGGGCATCGCAGTCATGTCGTCGCTCCGGGTGCGGCGACCTCGTCACGGAACAGGTCCTCGAGCTGATGCCGCCGATGCTCCATGCGGATCACGGCCAGCCGCAGGGAGACCGCCTCGTCCCGCACGGCGTCGTACACGGCGTACTCGCCGTCGCCGGCGCTCGCGATGTCGACCACCACCGTCCGCCCATCGGCGATCGCGTCGATGCCGCGGCCGGTGAGCCGCTCGGCGAGCGGGCCGGCCTCCTCCTCGGTCTCGACCAGCAGCTGCCCAGTGCGCTCGGTGAAGCTCGCCAGCGGAGCCGTTCGCAGCAGCCGCCCGTTGTCGATGGCGACCAGCCAGCCGGCGATCCGCTCGATCTCGCCGAGAAGGTGGCTGGCGACGACGACGGTGATGCCGAAGTCGCGTCCGATGCGCTCGATGAGCCCCAGCATGTCGTCGCGCCCGGCCGGGTCCAGGCCGTTGGTCGGCTCGTCGAGAAACAGGACGCGCGGGTCGTGCACCAGCGCCTGGGCCAGCTTGACCCGCTGCTTCATGCCGGTCGAGTAGCCGCCGATCTGGCGATAGCGCTCCTCGTACAGCCCCACGTGGCGGAGCACGTCCGCCGTTCGCTCGCGGGCCGCCCCGGCGGGCAGGCCCGAGACGCGGGCCATGTGAGCGACGAACTCGGTGGCCGAGATGTCGGGCGGGAGGCAGTCGTGCTCGGGCATGTAGCCGACGAGCTCTCGGATGCGCTCGCCCTGCGTCGCGGGATCGAAGTCGAGGACGGTGGCGTGGCCATCGGTCGATGGCAGCAGGCCGAGCAGGATCTTGATCAGGGTGCTCTTGCCGGCCCCGTTCGCACCGACGAGGCCGATGACGCCCTCGCCGATATCGACGGTCAGGCCGTCGAGCGCGGTGACGCCGCCGGGGTATCGCTTCGTCAGCGCCCGCGTGCTGATGAGTGCCATGAGCGCGTCAGTCTAGGGATATCCCGCCAGCGGGGTCGCCGATTCCGAGGCCCGCTACATGTGGGGCTGGTAGTCAGCCTCGAAGAACCTGGCTGGCTCGTCCTCGAAGTCGAGCTTGCAGCCCTTCCCGCAGAAGTGGTACGTCGTGCCCTCGTACTCGGCGGCCAGCCCCTGCGCCTTTGCGATCTCGGGGTTGACATCCATGCCGCAGACGGGGTCCTTGGCCATCGGCTGCATCGGTAGCTCGCTCATCAGGTCTCCTTCGTTTGGGTCTTCGTTCAGGCGTTGAAAGCGCGCAGTCGCAGGGAGTTGGTCACGACGCTGACGCTCGAGAGCGCCATCGCGCCCGCGGCGAGGGCGGGGGACAGCAGAATGCCCGCCACCGGCCACAGCAGGCCTGCGGCAACCGGGATGAGCAGGACGTTGTAGCCGAACGCCCATCCCAGGTTCTGGCGGATGACCCGCATCGTGGACCGCGAGAGTCGCACGGCGGTGGGGACCGCACGCAGGTCATCGCCGACGAGGGTGATGTCGGATGCCTCCAGCGCGACGTCGGCGCCGGTCCCGATCGCGATCCCCAGGTCCGCCTGTGCCAGCGCGGGAGCATCGTTGATGCCGTCGCCGACCATGGCCACCACCATTCCGGAGGCCTGGAGCTCCGCGACCTTGGCCGCCTTCTCGGCGGGCAGCACGTCGGCCAGGATGCGGTCCGGGCCGATCCCGACCTCGGCGCCGATCTTCTGTGCCGTGGCTCGGCGGTCGCCGGTGATCATCCAGACCGCCAACCCTGCCTGACGCAGCCTCTTCACCGCGGCCGCCGACTCCGGCTTCACGGTGTCGGACAGGCCGATGAGCCCGACGAGCGCGCCGTCCCGCGCGACGAGCACCGGCGATGCGCCTCGCGCGGCGATTTCCGAGGCCAGCAGGCTCAGCCCGGACACCTCGACGCCGGCGGCCTCCAGATGCGCCTCGGTGCCGACCAGCACCTGCGAGCCCCCGACGGTTGCGCGCACGCCGTGGCCGGCAACGGCCTCGAATGCGGTCACCGGCAGGGCTTCGAGGCCGAGGCCGTCGGCATGGCGAACGATCGCCTCGGCCAGTGGGTGCTCACTTCCGCGCTCTGCCGCCGCGACGATCCGCATGAGCTCCGCCTCGGTCGTGCCGCTGACGGGTCGCACCAGCGTCACCGCTGGCTGCCCGCGCGTGATGGTGCCCGTCTTGTCGAGCACGACCGCCGTGACGCGGTGTGCGTGCTCCAGGGCGGCGCCGTCGCGGATGAGGATGCCGTTCTCGGCGCCCTTGCCGGTGCCGACCATGATCGCTGTCGGCGTCGCGAGACCCATGGCGCAGGGGCAGGCGATGATGAGCACGGCAATCGCGCTGGTCAGGGCGAGCGGCAACCTGGGCTCGGGTCCGAGCAGCATCCAGCCGATGAAGGTCAGCGTCGCGATCACGATGACGGCGGGAACGAACCAGCCGGTTACCCGATCCGCCAGGCGCTGGATCGGCGCCTTCGAGCCCTGGGCCTGCTCGACGAGCGTCACGATCTGGGAGAGGGTCGTGTCTCGGCCGACGCGCTCCGCGCGCATCACGAACGATCCCGATGCGTTCATGGTCGCGCCGATGACCCGGTCGCCGACCGTCTTTTCGACGGGCAGCGATTCGCCGGTCACCATCGACTCGTCGATCGCTGAGGCGCCCTCGATCAGGACGCCGTCGACCGGCACGCGGTCGCCTGGACGCACGCGCACGAGGTCGCCGACGACGACCTGGTCGATGGGCACCTCGCGCTCGCCGCCCTCGCGAAGGACCCGCGCCGTCGCCGGCTGGAGCCGCATGAGCGCCTTGACCGCGCCGGCAGCGCGGCCCTTGGCCCGCGCCTCGAGCCATCGGCCGAACAGAATGAGGCCGATGATGACTGCCGCCGAGTCGAAGTAGGTCTCCATGCCGAGCCCAGCGCGCATCACCACGTCGGGGAGAAGCGTCACGAACACCGAGTAGCCGTACGCGGCCATGGTGCCCATCGCCACCAGGGTGTTCATGTTCGCCTCGCCATGTCGAGCGCCCTTGAGCGCGGCCACCAGAAAGCGGCGGCCGAAGACGAACTGCACGATGGTGGCGGGCACCAGGAACCAGCGGTTGATGTCCGCCATCGGCCATGGCGCACCGCCCGGCCAGAACATGACGGCCATCATCACGGCGCCGATGGCGAGCGACGCGAGTGCCTGGCGCAGCAGCGTCCCGGCCTCGGCCCGCCGCTCGAGATCGGCGGCCGAGTCGGCCTCCGCGGCGGACGCCTCCGCTGCCGCCTCGCGACCGACCTCGTAGCCGGCCGCCTCGATCGTCGCGACGATTCCGGTGCGGTCGATGACGGCCGGATCGAAGCGCACGGTGGCGCGCTCGGTCGCCAGGTTGACGCTCGCCTCGGCCACGCCATCGGCCCGATTGAGGAAGCGTTCGATGCGGTTGACGCAGCTGGCGCAGGTCATGCCCACGACCGGCAGGGTCAGCTCATCGGCGGCGGCAGGCGGAATGGGGATTTTGGTGGCCATCGGGCATTCAGGATACTACAGGGGAGTATGTCCGGCGAAGGCTCGGTCGCCGGGCGCGCAGGCGCTCCTTCGGTGATTTCCGCATGTCCCGCTGAGGGAATCGGTGAACGAGGAGCCCGGGTCGCACGAGATCAGTGAATGGCGTCGGGCACACGTATTGCAGACGGCAGTGGCCTAATCCATACCGCGCGGATGCCGTGAGCGCAGACACCAGCACCCGAAGTTCATCGCTCGGCCGGGAACGAGCCCGTCCGCAGCGTCATACCCGAGTCGCGTATGTGGTCGACGACGATCCATCGGCGCTCGCGCTCATGTGCGAGATCGCCGAGGACGCCGGCTGGCAATGCCGCGGCTTCACGGGCCTGCGCGCGCTCAACGCTCGCCTCGAGACGCATCCGCCCGACGTGCTGATCCTCGACGACGACCTCCCCGACGGCAGCGGTGGGGACCTGGCGCGCGAGCTCCGCGCGGATCCTTCGACTGCCGAGATGCCCGTTGTCGTCTGCACCGGCGCGCAGCCGATGCGCCGAGCGGAGATCACCTCGTGGGCACCCGTGGTCGCCAAGCCGTTCGGAGTCGAGGAGCTGGAGCGTTTCCTGGATGCCGCAGCGCGCAAGCTTGGCGGCGGCGCCGACCAGCGCGCCGCGGGGTAGTCTGCGCGCGTGCGCGCGCTCATCCTGACCAACGAGTTCCCGCCCCAGATCTACGGCGGGGCGGGCGTTCACGTCGGCGAGCTCACCCGGCACCTGCGAGAGCTGGTCGAGCTCGACATCCGTACGTTCTCCACCGCCACCGATGACGCCGAGGGGTGGCGTGTTCGTGGATACGAGGCGGCCCACGATCTCACCGCGGCCGATGAGCGCCTGCGGCCGATGCTCGCGGCGCTGTCACGAGACCTCGCCATGCTCGCCGATCCGATCGACGCCGACGTCGTGCACGTCCACACCTGGTACACGCACCTCGCCGGCATACTGACCAAGCTGGCGTACGGCATCCCGCTGGTCCTCACGGTCCACTCGCTCGAGCCCCTGCGCCCGTGGAAGCGCGAGCAGCTCGGCGGCGGCTACGACGTCAGCACGTGGGTCGAGCGGACCGCCATCGAGGCGGCCGATGCCGTCGTCGCGGTCAGCAACGGCACGCGCGGTGACGTGCTTCGCATCTTCGACCTCGACCCGGCCCGGGTGCACGTCATCCATAACGGCATCGACGCAGACTTCTATCGGCCCGACCCGGCGACCGATGCGCTGGATCGGCACGGCATCGATCCGTCGGTGCCCTACGTGCTGTTCGTCGGGCGCATCACGCGTCAGAAGGGAATCGTCCACCTGGTGCGGGCGCTGCACCACCTCGCGCCGGGCATCGGCGTCGTCCTGTGCGCCGGACAGCCGGACACGCCCGAGATCGCGCGCGAGATGACCGAGGGGGTGCGCGCCGTCCAGGCGGAGCGGTCGAACGTCGTCTGGATCGGCGAGATGGTCAGCCGCGAGGAGGTGCGCCAGCTGTACTCGCACGCGGCAGTGTTCTGCTGCCCATCTGTCTATGAGCCGTTCGGGATCATCAACCTCGAGGCGGCCGCGTGCGAGACGCCCGTCGTTGCCTCCGCCGTGGGTGGCATCCCCGAGGTCGTGGTCGACGGCGAGACCGGCCTGCTGGTGCCGGTCGAGCTCTCGCCGGACGACCCGATGCGGCCGCTCGATCCCGACCGCTTCGAGCTGAACCTTGCCGGCGCAATCAACGCGCTCATGGCCGATGCGACCACCCGCGAGGTCATGGGACGCGCCGGCCGGCGGCGTGCCGTCGAGTCGTTCAGCTGGGCGTCGATCGCGCGCCAGACCGTGACCCTGTACGAGTCGCTCGTCGGTGCGGGCGTGCCTCGATGAATCGAGGGTAATTCACGCGAGGTCCCTCGCGCGCGTGCATTCCACGATGTATCGAGGCGTTGGCAGCGTAAGGCCCGCGCCCGAGCGAGGCCCATGCTCATCCGGACTCGATTGGGCGCGGAAATGCAGCGCCACGCGGCTCCCATGTGAACCCGGCTCGATTAGATCGAGACGGCGACAGGTCCGATCCGTCGGTCAGGCGGCCGGTGCGACACGGGACATGAGCGCCAGGGTGTTGCCCTCGCCGTCGTCGAAGAAGGTCATCCATTCCTCGACGCCGGTGTCGTCATCGGTGTAGATCACGTGCGGCGCGCCGGTGAAGTGCACGCCCGCGGCCGTCAGCGCCTCCTGGGCCGCGTGGATGTCGGGCACCAGGAAGTAGAGGACCGATGACGGCTTCCACTCCGCCTCGTCCTTCCGGTGCAGGTAGAGGCGTACGCCGCCCGCGTCGAAGAACGCGAGGTCGCCGAAGGTAAAGACGTGCGGCAGCCCGAGCGTCTCGCCGTAGAAGCGCTCCGCGCGGGCGACATCGCGGATCGAGAGCGAGACCTGGCCGATGGCGCCGAGGCGCGTTGCAGCTGAGCTCATTGATGAATCGGTCCTCCTGGTGGACAGGTTGCTGGTGATGGGAACGCCGGGCCAGTCGCGGAGGGCGCGGCCGCGCACGCCGAGCTTGCCGCTGATGTTGGCGAGGTGGTACTTGACCGCGTCGACCGACGTCCCGCGGCGCCGGGCGATCTCGGCGCGGGAGACGCCGTGGCGCATCCAGTCGAGCACCTGCCACTCGGCTGGCGTGAGGACGTCGGGGTGCGGTGGGCGGCCGCGCGGTCGTCGCATGCGAGCAGCCTAGACGCCGCGCCGGTGATTTACCCTACCCGTCGGCGCCGGACCCGGCCGAGGAGGCCGGCGATGCCCAGTCCGCCCAGCAGGAACACGACGCCGGCCGCCGGGAAGACGCCTTCGACGCCGACGCCCGCCGCCACCAGCGCGCCCAGCGAAGGTCCGATGATGCCGGCCACGTACAGCGGCAGGAGCACGAGATTGAGCGTCGCCGAGCGGCGCTCGGGGGCCGCCTCGGTGGCGATGAGGCCGAACATCATCGCCTGCACCGCCGCCTGGAACGCGGCGTAGATGGCGGCCAGCAGCGCCAGCCAGGCGACGACCGGCGCGAGAGGCATCAGGGCCACCGCGATGCCACCACCGATCAGCGACGCGGCGAGGACCGGCCGAAAGCCGATGCGATCGCCGATGGGCCCGGACACGGGCGACACCACGGCGCCGACGAGTGCCGCCGTGCCGGTCACCAGCGCGATGGCGCTGGCGAGGCCAGCGCCGGACCCGAAGATGTCCTCGACGAGCAGCGGCAGGAAGGGCCGGTACATCTGGTTGGCGAGAATCGCGACGCCGAAGATGACGAACAGGCGGCGGATGGCTGGATCGCGGAGCACGCCGAGGAGCGCGCCGCGCGCCAGCTCCATCACGCGTCCGGCGGGCACGACGTCCGGGCGGATCTCGCGGGTGCCGATGAGGAGCACCACGACGATCAAGGCTGACAGCCCGGCAGAGACCCAGAAGACGTCCGACAGGGTCAGGCCCAGGCCGTCGACCATCAGCCCGGCGATGACCGGCCCGATCGCGAAGCCGATTGGACTGGTCGCCCCGAACAGCGCGGTCATGGTGCCGATGCGGCCGCGCGGCGTGACGTCGCGCAGCGCGGCGAGCATCACCCCGGTGTTGCCGAGCTGAAGGCCGGTCAGGAGCAGCGCGGCCGCCAGCTGCCACGGCTCCTGGGCGATGGCGACGCCGGCGAAGACCACCGCCTCGACCACGGCGCTGCGCACGATGACCGCGCGACGGCTGTACTTGTCGGCCCAGACGCCCCAGAACGGCACGAGCAGGATGCCGAACACGAAGATGAGCGATGTGAAGATGCCGGTGAAGGCCGGGATGTCGGCCTCCGGCAGGCCGACCTCGCGCAGCCGCAGTGGCAGGTACGCGAAGATCTGGCTCACACCGAGCGATTCGATGGTCGAGGTGATGCCGTAGGCGACGAGCAGGCTTCGCCAGCCCTGGCGCTGGGGGGAGTCCACCCGCGGAGTCTATCGAGCCGAAACTGGCATAATCTGGCCTCCCCCGAGCGAGGCATTCATGTCGACTTCAGCCACCGCGCGCCCGGACGCGGGCTCCGATCAGGCCACCGCGATCATCTCCGTGCGCGACCTGCGCAAGCGCTACGGTGACCTCGTCGCCGTGGACGGCGTCGGCTTCGACGTGGCCGAGGGCGAGGTTTTCGGCATCCTGGGGCCGAACGGTGCCGGCAAGACGACCACCCTCGAGATGATCGAGGGCATGCGTCCGATCGACTCGGGCAGTGCCGTGATCGACGGAGTCGACGTCGCAGCCGATCCCCGCGAGGTGAAGCGGCGCATCGGCATCCAGCTCCAGGCATCGGCCTTCTTCGACGAGCTGACCCTGGTCGAGCTGCTCGATCTCTTCGGCCGCCTCTACGGGCGCGCGGTCGACCCCATGGCGCTGCTCGCCGACGTCGAGCTGACCGAGAAGGCGAAGAGCCAGGTCCGGACGCTGTCCGGCGGGCAGAAGCAGCGCTTCAGCATCGCCTCGGCGCTGGTCAACCAGCCGCGGGTCCTGTTCCTGGACGAGCCGACCACCGGCCTCGACCCGCAGGCGCGACGCCACCTGTGGGCGCTCGTGCGCACGCTGCGCGAGCGGGGCCACACGGTGGTGCTCACCACGCACTACATGGAGGAAGCCGAAGAGCTCTGCGACCGCGTGGCGATCATGGACGGCGGCCGCATCATCGCGCTCGACACGCCGCAGGCGCTGGTCGACCAGCTCATCGGCCGCGGGTTCCGTAAGGCGCGGGTCGAGCGACTGGCGAACCTGGAGGACGTCTTCATCGACCTCACCGGCCACGACCTGCGGGAGGAGGACTGACCGATGGCGGTCCGTATCGGCCTCTGGTGGGCGCTCTTCATGGCCAGCGTGAAGATGTTCGTCCGCAATCGACTGGCGCTCTTCTTCAGCCTCTTCCTGCCGCTGGTGATCATGCTGATCTTCGGCGTGCTCAATTTCGAGGGGTCGACGTCGGTTTCGCTGGGCGTGGTCGACGAGGCCAGGACCGATGCGAGCGCCGCGCTCGTCGACGGACTCGGCGAGTACGACTATCTCGAGATCACCGAGGGCGCTCGGGACGACGAGCTGGCGGCGCTCGAGAAGGGGGACCGCGGCTTCGTGCTCGTCATTCCGTCGGGCTATCAGCCGTCGCCGACCGGCGAGACGGGCCTGGTCGCCTACGCCTCCAGCGCCGATCCATCCCAGGCGCAGGTCGGCCAGGGCCTCCTTCAGCAGGCGGTCGCCGGCGCCATGCTCAGCTCCTCTCCTGGCGCCATGCCGAACGTGCCCGCGCTGACGCCACCGGTGACGTTCGAGTCGGTCGAGTCGCGTGACCTTGGCTATATCGATTTCCTGGTGCCGGGCATCGTCGGTATGACCGTCATGCAGCTTGGCCTCTTCGGCGTCGCCTTCGGCTTCGTCCAGCTCAAGCGCACGGGCGCGCTGCGACGGCTGTTTGCCACGCCCACGTCGCCTGCCTACTTCCTGTCGGCGCAGGTGGCGAGCCGCGTCGTGCTCGGCTATCTGCAGGTCGCGATCCTGGTCGGCATCGGCATCTGGTTCGGACTCCAGATGTTCGGCTCGTGGCTGGTGCTGGCCGTCATCATCAGCCTTGCCCTGCTGATCTTCCTGGCGATGGGATTCGGGATCGCCGGGTGGGCGAAGAACGAGGACCAAGCGGCCCCCGTGGCGAACCTGGTGAGCCTGCCGATGCTCTTTCTGTCGGGCGTATTCTTCCCGCGTGACTCCATGCCTGACGTCCTGCGCAGCATCACCGGATTCATGCCACTCACCTATGTCAACGAGGCGCTGCG
>DASTTX010000064.1:0-5050 GCA_035759945.1 Candidatus Limnocylindria bacterium
TGAAGCGCTCTACCCGACCAGCTCGTGCATGCCGGCCAGCAGGCTGCCGACATCGACCGACTCGTCGGCCGCCAGGGCGGGCAGCAGCAGATCGTTCTCCTTGGTCAGGTGTGACTCGAACAGCGCCAGAATCGCGGCCGCCGTGGCCACCACGGCAACCGCATCGGTCGCCGTGCGAAGCTCGCTGACGTGGGCGATGAGGGTGCGATGCTCGTCGCGCATGGCACGCACCAGCAGCGCCGTCAGTCCGCTGTCGCCCGCGGGGTAGAGCGCCCTCTCCTCAGCCGATGCATGCGGCAGGAGCTCACCGTCGAGGTACTCGACCAACGAGCGCTGAACATCGCCGTGCCACTCCCCGCGTCGAACCGAGTCCTCCAGCGCGGTCACGCGCTCGCGCAGATCGGCTTGCAGCTCGGCGTGGTGCGTCCTGATCGCCGCGACGGCCTCTTCATCGGACATGGACATGAGCGTCTCCTCGAAGGTCGTTGGGTTCCTGCTTGAATTTCTACGTTACTTCTCGTAATAATGCAACCATGCCCTCACCGATGCGTCATCGCGCGCTCGCCGGCGCCTCGCGCGCGCGGCTGCTCGCCGTCCTCCGTGCGTCGAGGGAGCCACTCGGCATCGGCCACCTGGCCGATGCGGTCGGCCTCCATCCGAACACCGTTCGAGCGCACATCCAGCAGCTGCTCGATGCCGGCCTCGTCGTCCAGGAGACGGCCAGACCCAGTGGTCGCGGCCGGCCGGCGCTGCGCTTCAGGGCCGACCCGGACGCCGGCGATGACGATCCGGAGCCGTATCGCGCCCTGGCCCGGGTGCTGACCGAGCAGCTTGCCGAACGCCCCGACGCGGGCGCCGAGGCGGCGGCCGCCGGTGACCGATGGGGTCGCGGCCTCGCCGTCGATCTCGCCCCCGCCCCGAGTCCCGCGGACGGCATGCAACGGATGGTCCAGCTGCTCGACGACGCCGGCTTCGCGCCGGACGCCCCGGATGGCACCTCCGCCATCAACCTGCGCCGGTGCCCGTTCGGAACGCTTGCCGTGGGACGCGAGCGCGTCGTGTGTGGCGTGCACCTGGGCCTCATGCGCGGTGCCCTGGAGGCGGTCCGCGCGCCGCTCGAGGCAACCCGCCTGGAGCCGTTCGTGCGCCCCGATCTGTGCGTCGCCCACTTCCAGGCCAGAGCCAATGGCTGACGAGCGCATGGACGTCGCCGCGCTGCTCGGGCGACCGGTTGCCGAGGACGACCTGCTGGACCGGCTGCACGCGGTGATCGACCCCGAGCTGGGCGTCAACATCGTCGATCTCGGGCTGGTCTACGGCGCGGAGGTGATCGACGGCGTCGCACGGGTCCGCGTCACCACCACGACGCCGGCCTGCCCGCTCGGCTCCTACATGACGGGCGAGATCCGGCGCGCCCTCTTCGACGTCGACAGCGTGCTCGACGTCCAGGTCGAGGTCACCTACGAGCCGCGCTGGTCGGTGGACCGCATGACCGACACGGCCAAGGCGCAGCTCGGATGGCCGGTCTGACCGCATCGCGGTACGGGCTCCTGGCGCTCGGCGGCGTGGGCCTGCTGGCAGGGCTGACCGGTGCGCTGGTCCTCCTCGGTATGCCGATGCCGGCACCCGCTCGAGACCTGGGTGCGGACCACGGCGTGCTCATGACTCTGGGCTTCCTCGGCACGCTCATCTCGCTCGAGCGTGCCGTCGCACTGGGCCGCGGATGGGGCTATCTCGCGCCACTGCTGACCGGCGCGGGCGGGATCGCGCTCATTGCCGGCGCACCGGCTGTACTGCCCCTGACGCTCTTCACCGGTGGTGCCGCCGCGTTCGTGGCGATGTACGTCGCGTTCGACCGCATCGAGCGCTCGCTCCATACATCGGTGCAGGCAGTCGGCGCGCTGGCCTGGCTGGGCGCAGCCTTCCTTCTGCTGGGCGGACGCGCCCCAGCGGAGGTCGTTCCCTGGCTGGCGGCGTTCCTCGTCCTGACCATCGCCGGCGAGCGGCTCGAGCTGTCGCGCCTCGCCCGGCTCACCAACCGCGCCCGCATCGGCTTCGTGGCTGGTGCCGGAATCTTCTGCATCGGGGTCGCGATGAGTGTCGCATCGGCAGACATGGGGATGCGGGTGGCCGGCATCGGGCTGGTGGCCCTGGCGGTGTGGCTGGCACGCAACGACGTCGCCCGCCGAACCGTGCGGATGGAGGGGATGCCACGCTTCGTTGCGCTGTCCCTGCTGAGCGGCTACGCGTGGCTCGCGGTCGGCGGTGCGTGCTGGCTGCTCTTCGGCGCGACGCCAGGCGGGCCTGCCTACGACGCGATGCTGCATGCCATCTTCCTGGGCTTCGTGATGTCGATGGTCTTCGGCCACGCGCCGATCATCCTGCCCGCCGTCCTCGGCACGCCACTCCCCTACCGGCCGCGCTTCTACCTCCACCTCGCGCTGCTGCACGTCGGCCTGCTGTTGCGCACCGGCGCCGGGGACCTCCTGGGATTCGAGGTCGCGTGGCGAGCCGGCGGCATCCTGAATGTCGCCGCGCTGCTGCTGTTCGCGGCATCGTCGGCGGTCGCCATCGCCCTGGAGCGCCGGGCCAGCCTGCGTGCGGTTCCCGCTCCATCCTCCTGAACGTGACACGCACCGTCATCCATACCGTCGGCCACGGCAGGCGCACGACCGATGAGCTGACCGCGCTCCTGAAGGCAGCTGGCGTCGAGACGTTGATCGACGTGCGTCGGTATCCGGCGGGGCGCCGCCAACCACACCTCTCGCGGGAGCGGCTCGCCGTGGACGTCCCCCAGCGTGGCCTCGACTACGAATGGTGGGGCGAGCAGCTCGGCGGTCGTCGCACCGCGGACGCCGAGACCGTTGCTGCGAGCGTGTGGAGCAACGCGGCCTTCGCGGCATACGACGCGTACACGCACACGCCGCCCTTTCGGTCAGCGCTGCAGGCGCTCGAGACTCGAGCCCGCGCCGGCGAGGCGATCGCGATCATGTGCGCTGAGACGCTCTGGTGGCGTTGCCATCGGCGTCTCATCGCCGATGCGCTCGTCGCCGATGGCTTTGCGGTCGACCACCTGATCAAAGGCTGATGCGGCGTCGAGCTACCACACCGGATGATCGCCGGCGAGCATCATCTCAACCTCGAGATCGATCTCCTCTTGCTCGGGGAGGTGGCGCGCCCGCCGGTTTCGAAGGTCATCCCGCGTCTTGCGGCGAACGCGTCCGGACGCATCGCGATCGGTGCGTGGTGGTTGAAACGGTCCAGCGGTTCGTCGCGGTAGCTGGCGACCGGCAAGCTGCCGCAGCCGGGCGGCGAGCTGACGCTCGCTGGGCCGTCGTGCCAGCGGCCGAACGGAAACGGTCAGGCCGTCGTTGGCCTTCTCCGCGAGTCGCTGAAGCAGGTCCGCGAACTCCTGGTGTGCCTGTCCACGTCCGGAGATCTCCACGTGACTGAGATCGGCGACCTTCTCGGCAACGTCCGAGAAGTACCGACGCATCTCGCCCAGGTGACGATTCTCGGTCCCGTGGCCGCCAACGCGACCGCCACCAAGGGGGCGAGCCGGGCCGCGCCGCACCGCACCGACCGCCTTCCGGCGCTGCGGGACGCCGCTCTCGATCCACTCCAGGACCGGCTCATCGTCCCAACGGACGACGGCGGCATGCCGCGCGTCGATCCAGATCACGCCGACCTCGTCGGGCGCATCGGTTGCCTTCATCTGGGAACCTCGCTTCGGACTCGACGTCGCTGGGAAGCGTAGCCCCGCGAGCACCTTCGTGCCCGTGCTGTTATGCCGCTTCGGCGAGGGGGACGTCGGGATCGGTGAGGCGATTGGGGTCGACGCGGCGCTCCGACTCGACGAGCTCGGTGAGATCGTCGCCGTAGTCCCACAGGTTGGCGTTCATGGCGGCCACGACCCGGCCATCGGCAAGCCAGAAGGCCAGGAACTCGCGCTTGGCGAGGTCGCCGCGAACGACGACCTGGCCCCACTGCGGCGCATAGCCGCGGTACTCCATGCCCAGGTCGAACTGGTCGGAGTAGAAGTACGGCGTGCGGGTGTACGGCTCGTTGGCGCCGGCGATGTTCGCCGCGACGGTCAGCCCCTGCTGGATGGCGTTATCCCAGTGCTCCACCCGGATGTGGCGGCCGAAGCGCGGATGCCAGGCGGCGGCAATGTCGCCCGCGGCGTAGATGCTCGGCACCGAGGTGCGCAGGTACTCGTCGACGGCAACGCCACCCTGCTTGATCTCGAGGCCTCCGCGCAGGGCGAGCTTCGTGCGCGGGATCGCGCCGATGCCGACGACGACCAGGTCGGCCGTCAGGCGGGTGCCATCTTCCAGGCGTACGGCGCTGACGGTCCCCTTGCCCTCGAACGCGGCGACCGTGCCATTGATGATCGTCACGCCATGCGCACGATGCAGCTCGGCGTAGACCGCGCCGATCTCCGGGCCCAGCACACGCTCGAGCGGATGATCGGTATCGGAGATGAGCGTGATCGCATGCCCCATCTGCGTCAGCGAGGCGGCCACCTCGGTGCCGATCCAGCCGGCGCCGATGACCATGATCGCCTTGGCGTTGCCGGCGGCGGCACGAAGCGAATCGGCGTCCTCAGCGGTGCGCAGCAGGTGGATGCCGTCGAGGTCGGAGCCAGCCAGGGCGAGCGCTCGAGGCGCCGATCCGGTGGCGAGCAGCAGGGTGCCGTAGGGCAGGTCGCTTCCGTCATCGAGGTTGACGCGCCGTGCGACCGGGTCGAGCTGGACGGCCCGACGCTCGCGCAGGAGCTCGATGCCCTGGCGCTCATAGTCGTCGGCCGGCTTGACGAATGCCTTCTCGATCGGCTCCTCGCCACGAAGATAGGCCTTCGACAGAGGAGGCCGCTCGTACGGCAGCTGGGGTTCCTCGCTGACCAGGACGATGCGGCCCTCGACGCCCCTCTCGCGAAGGGCGAACGCGGCCGTCGCGCCTGCCAGTCCCCCGCCGACGATGACCACCGGATCGTGCTGGTTCATGAGTCCTCCGGATGTCTGGGAGCCGATTCACGCGATCCGCACGA
>DASTTX010000065.1:0-2521 GCA_035759945.1 Candidatus Limnocylindria bacterium
CACGACACGACACGGATGCCGGCCCGGTAACGGGCCGGCATTTCGTCGTCCGGCCGCCAGTAAGCCGCTGATAAGCGGCCGCGAAGATACTTTCGGGCATGATGTCGAGCAGACATCCGATCGCCGGCTCGCCTCCGTCCAACAGGAGGCTGCCCCCATGTTCACGAGACGGATCGTCATGGCCGTGCTGGTCATGATGCTGATGTCCGCACTCACCGCCGCGCCCGCCGCCGCGGCGAAGCCCGTCAAGCCGCCGTCGGCCACGCCGCCGGAGCGCCCCTTGACCGCCGAGGAGGAGGCGGCGGCGGCGGCGAAGTTCGCGGCGGCCCAGGCATACGTCGCTTCGGTCGCTGCGTCCGGCGCAGATCTCGCCTCCCTCAGCTGCGTGACTCCCACCGCCACGACAGGTGACGGCGGCGAGGCGAGCACTGCTGGCGTCGGCGATGCCGCAATCCAGGGCTGCTACGTGCCCCAGGGGTTCCTCACGGTGTACGCGCGCGATCAGGACAACGGTGCCTACTGCGCACCGGCCACCGGCCAGGTGATCGCGAACTACACCTGGGGAGTCGCAAGCTGGGTCAACAAGTACTCGCAGAAGGACATCGCCGGCTGGATGGGCACCATCGGAGGAACCGACGCCTTCGGTGTCGAGCGCGGCCTCGAGACGGCCACGCGGGGTGCGCCGCGTCGCCCCGCCATTTGGGATTGGCTCGTCCAGCCTCTCATTGACAGCAACAAGAACGGCGATACCGGCGACGAGCTGTTCACCGCCTTGCGCGCGAACATCAGCGGCTCGGCCATGCCGCTCGCCATCCCGGTCAAGCCACACGATCCCACCGCGCTCTACTGGCTGTCCAGCTGGCCGCGCGCGGTCGTCTCGCCTGGACACTGGATCGCGGCCTACGGCTGGGTCGGCATCTACACCAAGGGCTCGAACTATTCGCGCATGTACTTCACCGACTCGTCGAAGGACGAGGGCGGGAGCACTGGCAAGTTCTACAACTCGGTGCTGAGCATCAAGTGGATGATCGACCATCACACGCAGCGGTTCGTGTGGTGATGGTCGTACGCCCGCCGAGGACGCTCGCGTTCCTGGTGGTTGCGGGGACGGTGGCCTGTACGGCTGCCGTCCCCAGCCCGTCGCGGCGACCGCCCTCACCATCGGCCGTGGCCTCGGCTCTGCCGGCCGCCAGCCGTACGGCAGCTCCATCCACCAGCGCGAGCCCCGCCGCGTCCGCCGAGCGTGCCGGGCCGCTGGGACAGGAGATCGAGATCGGCACGATCGATCCCGCCTTCACGCCCTCCATGTCTGCCTTCGCGAGCGACGGTGAGGCTGTCTACTTCGGATCGGCTGGCCGCACCCCAGATCCGAACGACTACACGCCCGACCTCTGGCGCCAGCTTCCGACCGCCGATGCGCCGGAGCTCGTGTGGCGCAATCCGCTCCGGAATCGAACGATCGCGGTCATTGCCGGCTACCTGGGAACGATCGTCTTCGTGGACATGAACGCCGACGGCGAGCGGGACTGGAACCTGTTGCTGATCCCCGGCCCCGCGGCCGAGCCGATCCTGCTCGACTCGCACCCGGGTGACGAAGAGGTTTCGAGCCTCATCCCGAGTGTTGCCGCCGAGCTCGACTCCGTGGCGTGGACCGCCTTCGACCGCGGTCCGTCAGGAGCGGTGTCACAGCTCCTGGTGGCCAAGGCACCTGATTGGACACCGACCGTCCTTCAGGAACGGGACGCGGCGGTGGCTGAGCTCTGGCTGCCATCCCTGGCGGAGACCGAGATCGTCTATTGCGAGCTCCACTACAACGCGGAACGGACCCGCGACGAGCGGCATGTCTACCTCGCCGACATCTTCGGTCGAACGCCTCCGCGCCAGCTCGACACGAGCGGCCGAGCGACCATGCCGCTGTTGGTTGACGACGGCGTGGTCTGGAAGGAGACCGATCCGGGCTTCAACATGTTCAACTGGGGCCACCTGGTGTACTGGGATCGGCTGGAGGACGAGATCCGTCCGATCTCGAGCCGGCTCCAGCCCGACGTCAACTTCCCGAGCGCGGGCGAGCGCTTCATTGCAGTCACCGGCTACGACTCGGCCATCTTCGAGGTCTATGACACCTACCGGCAGAGGTGGCGCCTGATCGATCGCTACGACCTGGCAGCCGGCGAAGTCGGCTCGCGAGCGTTCATCGGGGGCTCGCTGCTCGTCTGGCTGGAGCTGCTTCCGGACGTCGCGCCGAACGGGGCGGTGCGCTATGCCTTCCTGCCGTCCGCCGGCGCCGACAAGCTGCTTGGCGACTAGCGCGACCTACGGCCGCGTCATGCGCATGACGTCGAGCGCCTCGTCGAGCTGGGCCTCCGTCAGCCGGCCGGCGTCCACGTGGCCGCGTTCGACGACGACCTGGCGGATCGTCTTGCGCTCGGCGAGCGCCTGCTTGGCGATGCTGGCCGCCTCCTCGTAACCGAGGTATCGGTTCAGTGGCGTGACGATGGCGGGCGAGCTCTCGGCGAGCTCG
>DASTTX010000066.1:0-2574 GCA_035759945.1 Candidatus Limnocylindria bacterium
GCTGGTGGCCATCCCTTCCGCCTGCTTCGGGCCGATTCGGCAGGAAGCCGGACCTAATCGCTCGCCTCGTCCCGAGCCACCCGGGCGCGGCGCTTGCCCTCGTGCATCGCCTGGACCCGCGCGACCGGGATGCCGTGTCCCTCCGCGATGAGATCGGGCGGTAGCCGTTGGGGTCTGGGCATGTGCTCCGCCCAAGGATCACGTTTGCCGAGCCGTTCCAGCGCGGTGTGGATGGTGAAGTCGGCTGGCGTGATGGCGTCGAGGTCCTCCCAGTCCACCGGGAAGGACACCGGGACGCCGGGCCGGACGCGCGGGCTGTAGGCCGAGATGACGGTGGCGCCGCCGACTCGGGTGGCGTCGACGAAGACCTTGCCGCCGCGATCGGCCTTGACGAACGCGGTCGTGGCGATGTCGGGATCCAGGCGCTCAGCTCGCGCGGCGATCGCCCGGGTCGCAGCGGCCGCGTCCTCCATGGACGCCCTGGCATCGATCGGCACGAAGACGTGCAGGCCCTTGGCGCCGCTCGTCTTCACCCCGCCGCTGAGCCCCACATCGGTGAGCGCCTGGCGAACCGCCTGAGCTGCGCGGACCGCCATGGCGAAGGCATCGGCTTTCGGGGGGTCCAGGTCGAGCACCAGGTGGGTGACGCGATCGGGTCGGGCGACGCGCACGAGCGCCGGGTGGTACTCGATGGCGCGCTGGTTGGCGAACCACAGCAGGGTTCGCCGGTCATTGCACAGCGCGTACGAGACGTTGCGCTTCGACGACTCCGCCCACCACTCGACGGTGCGCACCCACTCCGGCGTGTACTTCGGCACGTTCTTCTGCATGAAGGCTTCCTGGCCGCGATGCACCCGGATGACCGACAGCGGACGGTCCTCGAGGACTGGGAGGATCCGATCGCTGATGGCGTCGAGGTAGTCCACCAGGTCGCGCTTCGTGGCGCCCGCTTCGTCGAACAGTGGCTGATCGAGGTTGGTCAGCTCGACGCCGTCGCGCGTCTCGTCCGGACTCGTGCTCATCGTGCGTCAGACGCTAACACCGCGGTCGACGCAATGGCGAAGGCGCACGTCGGCCCTTAGATCAGGCGACTGCCTCCATCGGCCTTTCCCGCCGCGCGCTTCTGCCGCAGCATCTCCTTGACCCCGCGGATCGTGGCGTAGTCGACCAGCCCGCCGAGGATGGCCACCAGCGGCACCCCGATGACGGCGACGATGAGGAAGATCGGGTCCACTGACTCTGGCATGCCGATGATCGCGGAGGCGAGGAGGAGCAGCATTGGCGTCAGATAGATGAGGCCCAGGAGCGCACCCGTCTGGACGTCGCTCAGCTTCCCGTCGATCCATCGGTTGATGATCCAGCCGCGGGCGGTGAAGCGCAGACCGAAGAAGACCAGCATCGCCCCAAGCGCCAGCGCGATCTCCCACCGCATGTCGAGACGATATCAGCCGCCGCTACGGCTGGACATCACCTCGCTTCGGATCATCCCGACGAAGGCTTTCATGTCGCGAGCGAGGACCCCTTCGTCATCTGGGGTCGCGTTTCCCTCGTACGCGCGGATCGCGGCCTGAAGCACCGGATGCCATTGGCCGGGGAGATGGGTGAGCCCCCACGGACCGGCCTCGCGCTTCGAGATGGTCGCGTCACCGGTCTGGATGGTCCTGAGGATCCGGCTGCCGTTGAGGATCGCGTAGGTCGCCTCGTACGGATCGGTATCACCGGCCTCGACGTGGCGCTCCAGGTGCTCGACCTCGGAGGACAGGGCGTCGTTGAGCTCCTGGTGACTCGGTTGGCGAACGATCTCGGCGGCCGCCGCGCCGTGGAGCAGGACGTATCGGCCGGCTAGCCACATGGCGCGATCGATCGCCCACGTCTCGTTGCGCCGATCGAGCCAGGCGTGTCGGGGTGGCACCGACTGCCGGGTATCTTCCTCGAGGACGTACCAGCTGTCCCATTCGATATCGAGGTCTCTCGCGATCGTGGCGTGAGCAGCCTCAATCGCCGTGACCGACTCCTGGTCGACCGGATGACGCAGCACGACGAACGTGTCGAGGTCGCCGATCGGGCCGTCGGCAGGCGCCGATACCGTTCCGCCGAACGCCCAGATGGCGACGATGTTGTCGCCGATGATCCGCAGCAGCCCCTCGCGCAGCTGCATCCACGCGCGGCGCGGCACCTCGGGGACCGTCTCCAGTGCGATCACGGCCGGCAGGCTACCGCATCGATAAGGAGTGGACTCGTCCGTTTACCATCCGCTCACGCTTGGAGAGACCGGATGATTGCCGCAGGGTGGCTCGCCATCGCCCTCGCCGTCGTAGCGGTCGCGACCGTCGTCAGTCTCGTCACCTTCTTCACCGTCGGCGGTCCGTTCGGATTCCTGAACGACGCGGGAAACGCGCTCATGGGTCTCCTGAGCGCAGCATTGGCGATCTTGCTCGTCAGCCAGGCTGGTGGATGGACGGCTGCGGCGGCGGCGGTCATCGGCGCGGCGCTGACGGTGTGGGGCTCGTGGCTGGTGATGTCGGGCACAACCGGCTTCGTGCTGGCCGGCTTCCTGTCGACGGCCGGTTTCGG
>DASTTX010000067.1:0-2822 GCA_035759945.1 Candidatus Limnocylindria bacterium
GCGCTGGCCATCTCGCCGCGCACCGTGGAGAGCCACGTCAGCAGTGTGCTGCGCAAGCTCGGCGTGCGGAACCGGGCCGAAGCAGCGCAGCGGTATCGGAGCGGGTAGCTAGCGCCCCGTGATCCGCCGCTTCAGGCGGCCAAGGATGCCCTTCCGCTCCTCAGGGGTGGCGTGGATGCGCCTCCAGGCCAGCTCCTGGCCGACCACGGCGTCCAGGCCACCACCCGGCCGCTCGGCCTCGATCGGGATGGCGACGTGGTTGCCGTTCAGCCATCGGTCGCGTTCGGTGACCGCCGCCTCGTATGCCTCCTGGGCGAGTGCGAGTGCGGCCATGTCCGCTGGGCGGCCTGAGTTTGCGGCGCGCATGGCCGTGACCCAGGCGTCGCGCGCCGCGACGTAGCGCTGCTCCGCTTCGTCGCGCGAGCGGGGCCCGGCGCGGCGCTGCGCCAATGCCGAGTGGCCGGCGATCTCATCGGGTCGTGCGAGGGAGGCGGGCGGGGCAGCGGCAGCCTCGGTGTCGACGGTGGCGCGGCGCTTCATCGGCGCAGCCCTCGCGCGATCTCGCTCATCTCCGCTCGAAGGAGGCGGGGACGGTCGACGTCGAGGCTCAGGCCCTCGCCGTCGCGCAGGCTCAGCAACAGCCGTTCGCCCGCCAGTGACGTCTCGACGATATCGGTCAGCTGCACGCTCATTACCACCTGGCCCAGGTGGATGAGTCGCCGCGATGTCAGGTACAGGGTTCCCCCGTATCCCAGTGCGGCGTCGCCACCGGGTGCCCTCAGGATCGCACGATTACGCAAGGCGTGTACCAGCTCGCCCTGGGCGAGGTGACCTGCGACGGCTTCATCGGCGTCGATGGCCGGCACCGGACCGATGCGGAAGCGCTCGCGCGCCTTGTCAGCCTCGGCCTCGTCGGCGGCGGCACGCTCGGCAACGGTGGCTGCATCTCGCAGCGCGGGACCTTCCTCCGTAAGCTCATCGGTCGATCTCCCAGAGCCGTCCGACGGGCCTCGATCCCGCTCTGCCAGGTGCATGCGCGCAAGGTAGGGGGAGGCGTCGACCGCCAGCATCCGGAGATGTACGGATCGGTGTACTGAGTCGGTGGTTCCGTATCCGGAGGGGTGGTGCGTATCGGCACCAGGCGGGTCAGGGTACGGAGGTTCGGTTCCGTACCGGGTTCCGTACGTTCACGGATGGTGCTTGCGCCCGACGGCGGCCACAGTGCCCCCTGCATTCATATGCACTTTTCCGGGATCGACTGCCCGGGTCCGGACTTAGAGGGGATAGGGGAAACAATTGACTACTTCGGGTGCCCGCCGCATCAGCCGGCCCACGCTGGTGCTTCTTCAGCTTCTGGTATTCGTCACCTACATCTTCGGCCCGACCGCTTCCTTGGCGGAAGAGCCGATGCCCGATCCGAGCCCGACCGAGTCGACGGCCACCGCGGCCTCCCCGGATCCGACGCTCGCACCAGAGCCCACTGAAGCGCCAACGGTCGCACCCGAGCCAACGGTCGCACCCGAGCCGACGACCGCACCCGAGCCGACGGCCGCCCCTCCGGTCGAGACTCCCGCACCCGATCCCTCCGTTGACCCCACCCCCGAGCCTTCTGTTGACCCCGAGCCGACTGTCGCGCCGGCATCCGGCACGCGCCCGTACCTGATCACCTTCGTCTCCGGCACCTCTGATGCCCGCCAGCTCGAGATCCTGGCCGCCACCGGCGTGACCGATGAGAGCGCCATCCCGCAGCTCAGCATGCGCAGCGTTCTCCTGGACGAGACCGGCTACTTCGATCAGCTCGCTGCGCTCAATGCCTTCGCCGAAGTTGCGCGCGTCGATCTCGACCGCACCCGCGCGGTCGAGGCCGCCCCCTCCGATACCGCTTATGCCGGCCAGTGGTCGCTGCCGAAGATCGGCTGGGATCAGCTGTACGGCACCGTCGGGATTGCCGGCACCGCGACCGTCGCGATCCTGGACACCGGCGTCGACGCCTCGCACCCCGACCTCAATGGCGTCGTGCTGCCCGGCTGGTCTGCCTTCGACGGCGTGAGCCCCTGGACAGATCCGAACGGCCACGGCACCTGGATGGCCGGCATCGTCGCGGCAGAAACCGATAACGGCACCGGCATCGCCGGCACCGCCTACGCGGGCGTCTCCGTGCGGCCGGTCACCGTCCTTGGCGCCGATGGCACCGGACAGGACAGCGACATCATCGCGGGCGTCGTGTACGCCGCCGATGCTGGCGCCGACGTCATCCTCATGGCCTTCAGCAACCCCGGCTTCTCGCCAGCGCTCCAGGCCGCGATCGACTACGCCTGGGCTTCAGGGGCGGTCCTGGTTGCCGCCACCGGTAACGACGGCTCTTCGACTGCCACCTTCCCGGCCGGCGACCGCGGCGTCATCGGCGTCGCCTCGACCGATGCCTCGGATGCTCTGACCTCGTCCTCGAACTACGGTGCTGCGGCCTTCATGGCCGCGCCCGGCGATGGCATCACGACGACCTCGCTTGGCGGCACGCTCGCCACCATCTCGGGCACCTCGGCCGCCGCGGCTTCCGTCGCTGGCGCCGCCGCGTTGCTGTCGGCCAATGAGCCGCAGCTGTCGAACGGCGTCATCGTGGGCCGCCTCGCGCGCAACGCCGATCCCGTCACAACCGAAGGCGCCGGCAACGGCCGCCTCAACCTGGCGCGCGCGATGGCCGATGCTTCGACCGAAGCCGTTCAGCCAGCAGGTGCCGCGCCTGTTGGCGACGGCGGCCCGCTCGTCGGCCCTTATGTCGCGGTTGCGAACAACGACGGACACGTCGCGCCCCAGTGGACGCA
>DASTTX010000068.1:0-18632 GCA_035759945.1 Candidatus Limnocylindria bacterium
ATCGTCAGGAGCGGAGCCCCGGCCTCCACTTCGTCGCCCGGGCCGACGGCGATGGCGACAATGAGCCCCGGCAGCGTTGCCTTCACGTCGACCGGACCCGCCTGCGCCCGTGCCGCGGTATCGGCGGCGGCCACGACGCGCTCGCGCCACGTCCGCACGCTGACCGGGGTGCGTCGGCCGCGGAGGGTGACGGTCCAGTCGCTCCCCGACCCCTCGACCAGCACGATGAGCGACCGCTCGGCATTCGCGAGCCGCGCGACGCCATGGGCCGCGTCCACCCACTCGAAGCGCCAGCGGGTATCGGCCGTCACGAGCTCGTCGCCGATGCGCACCTCGTAGTCGGCCATCAGCGCAACCCCTCTCGGCGGGCGAGGTCGCCCCATCGCGACCCGCTGTGCGCCGGCGCGGCCGTCGGGGCCGTGGTCGATGTGGCCAGGCGCGCCTCGCTAACCGCCAGCGCCACGAGTGCGCGATCGGCATCGCTCAACGCCGGTCCGCCGCGCCAGCGTTCGGCAATGAGGGACGTGTCGTAGGCACCTGACGCGAACCCGTCGTCGTCCACCAGCCAGCGCAGGAAGCCGGCATCGGTCTGGAGCCCACCGATGAGCGTCTCATCGAGTGCCCGCCGCAGCCGGTCGATGGCCGTGGGGCGGTCGGCCGCATGCACCATGAGCTTGGCGAGGAGCGGGTCGTACTCGGGACGGAGATCGGTGTCCTGCTCCATGCCGGCGTCCACCCGGACGCCGGGACCCTCCGGCATGCGCCACGCGCCGATCCGCCCGCTGGTCGGGCCAAAGCCGTCATACGGGTCCTCGGCGTAGAGGCGCACCTCGATCGCATGGCCGTGCCGTGGCGGCGCGACGACGTCGGAGGGGAGGCGCTCCCCTGCCGCGACCCGGATCTGCCAGGCGACGAGATCGAGCCCGGTGACGAGCTCGGTGACGCCATGCTCCACCTGGAGGCGGGTGTTCATCTCCAGGAAGTAGTGATTGCCGTCGGCGTCGAGGAGGAACTCCACCGTGGCCGCATTGTGGAAGTCCACCGTGCCGGCCACGCGGCGTGCGCTGTCGAACAGGCCCTCGCGGGTGGGCCCGTCGACGCCCGGCGACGGGGACTCCTCAACCAGCTTCTGGTGGCGCCGCTGGACGGAGCAGTCGCGCTCGCCCAGCACTGCCAGTGCGCCGTGCTGGTCACCGAGCAGCTGCACCTCGACGTGCCGCGCCGGCGCCACCAGGCGCTCGACGTAGATGGTCCCGTCGCCGAACGCGGAGGCCGCCTCGCGACGCGCGGCAGCCAGCCCGTCGGCGAGGTCTTTACGCCGGTCGACGCGGCGCATGCCGCGACCGCCGCCGCCGGCCGCGGCCTTGAGCATGACCGGGAATCCGATGTCCTCCACGGCGCCCATGTCGTCCTCCAGCGCCACGGTCGTCCCCGGCACGATCGGAACGCCCACGCGTCCGGCGGATCGGCGAGCGGCCAGCTTGTTGCCGAGGGAGGCCAGCGCGGAGGCCGGCGGACCGATGAAGACGATGCCCGCCTCCTCGACGGCTCGGGCGAAGTCGGCGTTCTCGGAAAGGAAGCCGTAGCCGGGATGGATCGCGTCGGCGCCGCTGCGGCGCGCGGCCTCGATGACGGCCGGGATGGACAGATACGACTCGGTTGCAGCTGGCGGGCCGATGCGCTCGGAGCGATCGGCGGCGCGGACGTGGAGCGCATCGGCATCGGCATCGGAGTGGACGGCGATGGGCGAGATGCCGAGCTCGCGGCAGGCGCGGATCACGCGGATGGCGATCTCGCCGCGGTTCGCGACCAGCAGCCGGCGGAACGGAGGCATGGAACTGTCCGTGCGCAAAGACGCGAGGTCGCTCAAAGCGGGATGTTGCCGTGCTTCTTGGGCGGCACCGACTGCCGCTTGTTCTGGAGCACGTCCAGCGCGCCGGCGATCCGCGCTCGCGTCTCCGACGGCAGGATCACTTCATCGACGTAGCCGCGCGCCGCAGCGATGTACGGGTTGGCGAACCGCTCCTCGTACTCGGCGACGAGCCGGGCGCGCTCGGCATCGGCGTCTTCGGCAGCCGCGATGCGATCGCGGAAGATGATGTTGACGGCGCCCTCGACGCCCATCACCGCGATCTCCGCCGTCGGCCACGCGAAGTTCATGTCGCCGCGTACGTGCTTGCTGCTCATGACGTCGTACGCGCCACCGTATGCCTTGCGGGTGATGACGGTGACCTTCGGCACGGTCGCCTCGCAGTAGGCATACAGCAGCTTCGCGCCATGACGAATGATGCCGCGGTGCTCCTGGTCGACGCCGGGGAGGAAGCCGGGAACGTCGACGAGGGTGACGATCGGGATGTTGAAGCAATCGCAGGTACGGACGAAGCGTGCCGCCTTGTCCGACGCATCGATGTCGAGGACGCCCGCGAGGACCTCCGGCTGCTGCGCGACGATGCCGACGCTGCGACCCTCGACTCGAGCGAAGCCGCAGACGATGTTGCGCGCGTAGTGCTCATGAACCTCGGTGAATGAATCGGCGTCCACGATGCCGCCGATCGCGGTATGCATGTCGTAGGACTGCTTCGCCGAGTCGGGCACCAGCGCGTCCAGCGCTTCGGCGGCAACCGACGGTGGCGACCACTCGTCGCGCCTGGGCGTGAGGTCGACGTTGTTCTGCGGCAGGTAGCCGATGAGCGTTCGCGCCAGCTCCAGCGCGTGTGGCTCACCGGCCGCCAGGAAGTGTGCGACCCCGCTGCGTTCGTTGTGAACGGTCGCGCCGCCGAGGCCCTCGAAGTCGATCTCTTCGTGCGTCACCGTCTTCACGACGTTCGGACCCGTGACGAACATGTAGCTGGTGCCCTCGACCATGACGACGAGGTCGGTGATGGCCGGGGAGTACACGGCGCCACCGGCGCACGGTCCCATGACCAGGCTGATCTGAGGGACCACTCCGGAAGCCAGCGTGTTGCGCAAAAAGATGTCGGCGTAGCCGCCCAGGCTGACGACGCCCTCCTGGATGCGGGCGCCACCGGAATCGGACAGGCCGATGATCGGTGCGCCGTTCTCGATGGCCAGGTCCATGACCTTGCAGATCTTTTCGGCATGCGCCTCGGACAGTGACCCGCCGAACACGGTGAAGTCCTGGCTGTAGACGAACACGAGCCGGCCGTCGATGCGACCGAAGCCGGTGATGACGCCGTCGCCCAGGTAGCGCTCGCCATCCAGGCCGAAGTCGGTGGCGCGATGCGTCACGAACGCGTCGATCTCTGTGAAGCTCTCCTCATCCAGAAGAAGTTCGAGCCGCTCGCGCGCCGACAGCTTGCCGCGCGCGTGCTGCGCTTCGACCCGCTTCGCTCCCCCGCCCTGCCGCGCCTCCTCGCGCATCGTCCGCAATCGATCGAGCTTGTCGGCGGTCGACACGCAGCACTCCTCCGAAGATGCGGGTGGTGTGGGCCCGGCAGGAATCGAACCTGCGACCGTCCGGTTATGAGCCGGTTGCTCTGACCATTGAGCTACGGGCCCGCAGGTGCGACGGTGGACAACTCCGAGTATAGACGGATGTCTTTGCACAACGACACGCCGTTTTCTCCACGTTGTGGATAACTTGGATGGACCGATCCGGTCGCGGCTGCCTATCATCGGCGCGTCGCACTCGCGACCTCCCTGCCGCCCGAGTCGCACGAAGGTGATGCGTTGACCAAGGTAATTTCGATCGCGAACCAGAAGGGCGGAGTCGGCAAGACGACCTGCTCCATCAATCTCGGTGGCGCTCTGGCGGAGCTTGGCTACCGGGTCCTGTGCGTCGACATGGATCCGCAGGCGAACCTGACGGTCGGCCTCGGCATCAGCCTCTCCGATGTGCGCCAGTCGATGGCGGACGTGCTGTCGGACGATCGCATCGGCCTGGACGAGGTGGTCCGTGACACCGAGACCAAGGGACTGTCGGTTGCGCCGGCGACCCTTGAGCTCGCCTCGACCGAAGTGGAGCTCTTCACGGCAATCGGCCGCGAGATGGTCCTGCGTGACGCGCTCGCCGGCTGGTCCGAGCGACAGTTCGACGTCGTCATCATCGACTGCCCGCCGACGCTCGGGCTGCTGACCATCAACTCCCTGGTCGCGAGCAACCGCGTCATCATTCCGGTCCAGACCCAGTACTACGCGATCAAGGGCCTGACGGCGCTGATCAAGGTCATCAACACCATCAAGATCAAGCTGAACCACGACCTCGAGGTGCTGGGCCTGCTGCCGACCTTCTTCGACGGACGCACGGTCCTCGCCAGGGAGATGCTCGAAAACCTCAAGCAGCTCGGCGACCACCGCGTCTTCAACACGATGATCAAGAACACGGTGAAGCTCGGCGAGGCGCCGCTGACCGGGAAGCCGGTCACCGAGTACGCGACGAACTCATCCGCGGCGCGCGCGTTCCGCGACCTGGCCCAGGAGGTGATCCAGCTTGGCTAACAAGCAGCCCGCATTCCGCGAGAACATCCACCGGCTGTTCGACGAGGCGCAGGCCACGGATCTCGGCCCGGGGATCGTGTCGCTCATCGAGTCGCGCGCCACTCAGGCACAGATGCGCGAAGTGCCGATCGGAAAGATCCTCCCGAATCCGGCGCAGCCGCGGCTGTCGTACGACGAGGACTCGCTGACCGAGCTTGCGTCCTCGATCCGCGAGCACGGCGTCCTCCAGCCGATCATCGTGCGACCGGTCGGCTCGAAATTCGAGCTCATCGCCGGAGAGCGTCGCTGGCGCGCGTCGGGGATGGCAGAGCGGGAGACGATCCCGGCCATCGTCGTCGAGTTCGACGAGCAGACGGCGCTCGAGGTCAGCATCATCGAGAACCTTCAGCGCGAGGACGTCTCGCCACTGGAGGAGGCGACGATGTTCCGCAAGATGACCGAGACCTTCGGCTATTCGGTTCGACAGCTGGCGCAGAAGGTCGGCAAGGACAAGGGCTACGTCGAGAATCGGCTTCGCCTCTCCGATGCGCCGGCCGATGTGCGCGAGCTCGTGTCGTTGCGCAAAGACACGATCAGCCACGCGTACGAGCTGATGAAGATCGGCGACGAGCGCAAGCGTCGTCGCCTGGCGAAGCGCATCATCGCCGGCGAGCTGTCGCTGGCGAAGCTGCGGATCATCACCGGCACGAGCCCAGGCTCGTCGGAGGACGAGGCTGCCGCAAAGCCCCGGCGACGAGCGCGAACGGTCGCGGGGCAGGTGGCCCAGGCCCGGGCCGCCGACGACGCGTTGATGGGTGCCCGCTCGAAGCTTGCCGAGGGAGTCGACGATCTCGTCGAGATCCTGCGCCAGCCCGAGCTCATGGAGCAGATCCCGGAGGTCAACCGGGCCAACTTCGCCAAGCACCTGACGATCACGAAGCTCAAGATCGAGAACGCGATCGCCATCATCCGAGCCGGCACGGGCCAGCGCGAGGAGGCCGAGGGGATCTGAGGCGCCCTAGGCGACGTAGCTCATGACGTCGCGGTGGGCGACGAGGAAGTCGACGAGCTTCGCTTGGGCATCTGGCTCGATCCGTCGCAGCCCGGCGATCGCCTTCGGAAGCTCGAAGATCGGGGCGGCCAGCTCGCCGGCAGTGTCGATCCCGACGACGTGGTCCGGTCCCCCGCCGACGAGGAAGGCCCGCTGGAAGCCACGAGCGTCGAGGCCCGTCGCTGCGCAGAAGGACGCGATCGCCCGACCGACGCCCAGACGCTTGGCGAAGTCCATGAAGAGATCGGCCGCCCATGCGTCCACCTGTGCGGCGTCCTGCGCAGACACCATCTCGCGGTAGGGTTGCTCCTCGACCTCGTTCACGCGTCCTCCTCGGCATCGGCTGGGCCTCGATTCTAGCCGAGCGAATGCGTCGGCGAGGCCGGCGGCCGAGCCATCGGCTGCGCTATTCTCGCCGGGCATGATCGATCCCCACGCCGATCCGCGAACCGAGGACACGCTCGTCTACGAGCTCCTTCGCGCCGAGCGCGGCTCGCCCGAGCCGGAGGTGGTCGGGCGCGCCATCTTCCGCGGCGGAGCATCGACGGTCGAGGCGTCTGATGACATCCGCCTGGCCGTGGAGGAAGTGCTGGAGCGCGCGTTCGTCGACCGCATCCAGGCAGACGAGCGGCCGCGCGGCTATCGGCGGACCGGTCGCGGCATCGTCGGCCTCCTCATTCCGGGGATGCCAGAGCACTTCATCGCACGCATGCGCGGCCTCTGGCTCAGCTACCCGGACGGCTCGGTCGTGACGGCGCGAGCTGCGTCGGCCGGCTCATCCACGGCGCTGACCGTGCCGGAGTCCACCGACGTGGGTCCGGCGGTAACCGATGCCCGCATCCGTCGGGCGACGCTGGCCAGCGTCGAGGACACGCTGGGCACCCGTCCCCTCGTGCGCTCGCACCCGCCGGAGACGGGGCTGCGTCCGGTCCGCGAGGTTGACATGACGACGCCGGTGAGCCGAACGGACTGCGGCTGGCTCGTCTGAGTCGGTATCATCGGGCCATGACCACCTTCCTCAAGTACGCCGCCATCCCGATCCTGATCCTGATCGTGGCCGTCGTGTACTGGTTCCTGAGCTATGAGCCTGCGGGATCGGTGATGCTCCTCCTGTTCGGGATCGCCATGGGCATCATGGAGTGGGTCCTGGTGCCGACCTTCGGCGACGTCGGACCCACCGCGCCGGTCGACGCCGACTGGCACGAGCGCAGGGGCTGACCCTCCCTTCGGCGGGCACGAAAAGACCGGACACTGCGGCTGCCCTGGCGGCAGAGCCGCCAACGCAGTGTCCGGCTCACAGGTACTAACGCCGTACCATTGCCGATGTTAGGCGTTTGCTGTCACCAAATCCATCTTGTTACGAGAAATACCGCCTGATCGACCGAAACTCCCGAGGATTGTCATGGAGGAAGTGGCTCCGGCGGTAGGATTCGAACCTACGACCAAGCGGTTAACAGCCGCCCGCTCTACCACTGAGCTACGCCGGACCGCGCGACGGGATGAGGCGTGCATCCCGTGGACGCCCGCGATGATACGACACCGTTCATCGATCGTCACCCGCGGCGGCACGAGCGCGTTTGTCTGATACGCTCAGTCCCCGCCCCGAAGTCCGCGCAGGAGGACCAGCGTGTCGAGTGAGTTCTTCCCCAATGTCGCCGAACGCATCGGCTTCGGTGGCCTGGACTCGACTGATCCACTCTCGTTCAAGGTCTACGAGCCGGATCGGATGGTCCTCGGCAAGCGGATGGAGGACCATCTGCGCATCGCGGTCTGCCTGTGGCACTCGTTCAACTGGCCCGGCACCGATGTCTTCGGCTCCGGCACCTTCGACCGGCCCTGGCTGGACGGAACTGCGGAGCCGATGGAGGCCGCGCGAGACAAGCTCGCGGCCGCCTTCGAGTTCATCGCCAAGCTCGGGACGCCGTTCTACTGCTTCCACGATCGCGACATCGCGCCGGAGGGCGCCACCTTCGCCGAGTCCGCCGCGAACCTCGATGCCATGGTCGACGTGGCGGCCGAGCACATGGAGCGCACCGGTGCCCGGCTGCTGTGGGGCACGGCCAACCTCTTCAGCCACCCGCGCTACGCGGCCGGGGCGGCGACGAACCCCGATCCGGAGGTCTTCGCCTACGCCGCGGCACAGGTCCGGCAGATGCTCGAGGTCACGCATCGGTTGGACGGCGCGAACTACGTCTTGTGGGGCGGCCGCGAGGGTTATGAGACGCTCCTGAACACCGATCTCAGGCGTGAGGAGGAACAGCTGGCGCGCTTCCTGACCCTGGTGGCGGAGCACAAGCACCGCATCGGCTTCGCCGGAACGCTGCTGCTGGAGCCGAAGCCGCAGGAGCCGACGAAGCACCAGTACGACTACGACAGCGCGACCGTCCACGGCTTCCTCGCCCGCCACGACCTGCTGGACGAATACCGCGTCAACATCGAGGTCAACCACGCCACGCTGGCGGGCCACAGCTTCCATCACGAGGTGGCGACGGCGATCGCCATCGGCCTGTTCGGCAGCGTCGACGTCAACCGCGGCGACTACCAGAACGGCTGGGACACCGACCAGTTCCCGAACTCGGTGGACGAGCTCAGCCTGGCGCTGTACGAGATCGTGCGCGCCGGCGGCTTCACGACCGGCGGCTTCAACTTCGACACGAAGCTGCGCCGCCAGAGCATGGACCGATACGACCTGTTCCACGCGCACATCGGCGGGATCGACACGCTGGCGCGGTCGCTCTCGGTGGCGGCCGACATGATCGAGTCGCGAACGCTCGAGGCGCCGCGCGAGGCGCGCTACGCGGGTTGGGCCGATGGGCTGGGCGCCGAAATCCTCGGCGGGCTGTCGCTTGCCGACCTGGGCGATCGCGTGGCAGGCGGCGGAATCGAGCCGGCGCCCGTCTCGGGACGTCAGGAGGAGCTCGAGAACGCGGTCAACCAGCGCATCTGGGCGGTCGACCGCCGCTGACCGTTATCCGTTCAGCGACGCCAGCTCCTCGCGGCTGACTTCGTCCGGTCGCTTCCCGAGGATGATCATGCCGAGCACCTCGTCGATGCTGAGCTCGTCGCGCTTCACGGTTCCCACGATGCGGCCGTGATACATGACGCTGATCCGATCGGCGAGGTCGAAGACATCGTGGATGTCGTGGCTGATGAGGAAGATGCCAATCCCCTCGTTCTTGAGCTGGCGGATGAGGTCGCGCACCTGTGCCGTCTCGGCCGGGCCGAGGGCCGCTGTCGGCTCGTCCATGATCATGATGCGCGCCTCGAAGTACACGGCGCGCGCGATCGCCACCGCCTGACGCTGGCCGCCCGAGAGGGACATGACCGGGTTCTTGAAGCGGGTGAAGTTCGGGTTGAGCCGGCCCATCAGCTTGCGCGTCGCATCCTCCATGGCGCCGTCGTCGAGGATGCCAAGCGCATTCGTCAGCTCGCGGCCGAGGAAGACGTTGGCGGGCGCATCCACGTTGTCCGCGAGGGCCAGGGTCTGGTAGATGCACTCGATGTTGAGCGCCTTCGCGTCGCGCGGATTCGCGATCGTAACGGGCGCGCCGTCGATCAGGATCTCGCCGGCGTCAGGACGATGCGCGCCCGACAGCGCACGCATGAGCGTGGACTTGCCGGCGCCGTTGCCGCCGACGAGGCCGACCACCTCGCCGGCATGCAGGTCGATGCTGACGTTGTCGACTGCCCGAACACCTCCGAATGAGACGCTGATGTAGCGCATCTCGAGGAGCGGCGCATTCCCGTTGCCGGCCATGGGTTCCATTCCGCCTAGCGACCGCCGCCACGTCGGCGGTTGAATGTGTCGAAGGCGACCGCCACGATGAGCACGATGCCGGCAACGACGTTCTGCGTCGGCGAGTTCACGCCGTTGAAGCTCAGACCATAGGCCAGGGACTGCATCACGAAGGCACCGAGCACGGCCCCCGGGATCGTCCCGATACCGCCGGCGAACGAGGTTCCGCCAACGACTGCGGCCGCGATCACGTACAGCTCGTCGCTCTGCCCGACGTCGAGCGTCGCCCCGTTGAGCCGTGCAGAGCCGATGGCTGCGGCGACGGCGCACAGCAGACCCATCAGGATGAACGTCTTCATGATGGTCCAGCGCGTATTGATGCCGGCGAGCTCGGCGGCGTCCGGATTGCCGCCGTATGCGTATACGTAGCGACCGAAGCGCCGTCGCGTGGCGATGAAGGTCATCACGATGGTGACGCCGATGACGAGCAGCACCGGCCACGGGTACCCCATCGGAACCTTGAGACCACCCGCCGGCTCCGTGATCCCGTGCTCGACCGCGTACTGGGTCGCCAGACCAGCGGGCAGGTAGCTGGCGTTGGCGAAGGCCGACAGCCCGATTGCGGCGGCACAGCCAAGCGCGGCCAGCAGGACCTCAGCCCAGATGGGGCGCATCGCGAAGCCGAAGCGCTGGCGCTGGCGCCGGTTGTAGACGATGAGCCCCACGATGGCGATGCACGCCCCAACGCCGATGGCCCACGTCGCGAGCTCCCCCACCGAGCCGAGCACACCGCCGCCGATCCGGCGGAAATCGGTCTGGAGACCCGATACCGCTGCGCCGCTCGAGAGGAGCCAAACCGAGCCGCGCAGCGAGAGGAGCCCGCCGAGGGTAACGATGAATGACGGCACCCCGACGTAGGCAATGATGAAGCCCTGGACCGCCCCGATGGAGGCGCCGATGCCGAGCCCGATCGCGAGGGCCACGATCCACTGGATCGGGTGGTCGATGCCGAGCCCGAGCGCCGGCAGCCAATCGGTCATCAGCAGCGCGTAGCACATCGCCACCACGCCGACGAGAGAGCCCACCGACAGGTCGATGCCGCGCGAGACGATGATCAGGACCATGCCGGTGGCCATGATCGCCACGCCCGATGCCTGCACGGCGAGCGTGATCATGTTCGCGGGCTGGATCAGCTTCCCGCCCGACATGATGTGGAAGCCGACAAGAATGCCCACGAGGGCGATCAGCATGCCGAAGAGGCGCAGATCGACCTCGGTTGCTGCAACGGCGGCGCCGAACGATCGGCGTTCGGCGCGAGCCGGAGCGGGCGCGCCGGTCAGGGCATCCGCCATGGAGGCGAGCTCCCTGGACGCGAAATGGCGCCCCGCGCTGCGGCTATGCCGCGAACGCAGGGCGCCATCACAAAGCCTCGATCAGTCGGTTACTGGCACGCGGGCGGTGCGGAGTCAGCTTCGACGCCTTCGCACAGCACGTCCTTGGTCAGCCAGCCGGAGTCGAGAATCAGATCCAGATTGTCGGCCGTGATCGGCTGCGGCTGAAGGATGAACGACGTTACCGTGTTTTCGTCGCCCGAATCCGGCTCACCGTCTGGTCCCGGCGTCGTGAAGTCCGCGGCGGCCATGCCGGCCGTCGGGGCGACGTCATCGTTGATCAGGCCATCCGGGATGGTCAGATCGGCCATCTCGGTGCCTTCGCACAGCTGGAGCGCAGCCGCACCCGCGACCTTGCCCAGCTCGTTCGCGTCCTTCCAGACGTCGACGTACTGGAGGCCCTTGGCAACGTTCTGCAGGTTGGCGGTGTCGCCGTCCTGGCCACTGACCGGGATCGGGTCGTACCCCTTCGCCTGCAGTGCGGCGACCACACCGAGCGCGGTGCTGTCATTCTCCGCCAGGACCGCGTCAATCTGGGTGCCGTCCGCATTGGCGGAGTCGATGATCGCCTCCATGTTGTTCTGAGCGGTCTGGGTGTCCCACGCATCGGTGAACTGGTCGTCCACGATCGTGATCTCGCCCGAGTCGATCTTGTCCTGGAGGCCGGCCTCATCCCAACCCGATGGCAGGAAGGTCGAGGCATTCGGATCGCCCGGGTCGCCCTTGATGAGGACGTAGTTGCCCTCTGGCACAGCTTCGAACATTGCCTCGGCCTCGGCCTTGCCGACGCCGACGTTGTCGAACGTGATGTAGAGGACGCTCGGATCCTCGATCAGCCGGTCATACGCGATGACGGGCACGCCGGCGTTCGCCGCCGTCTCGAGGGCCGGCCCGACGCCCGCGGTGTCCTGCGCCAGCAGGATCAGCACATCTGCGCCCTGACCGATGAGCGTCTCGACGTCGGTCAACTGCTGAACCGTGTCGAGGTTGGCATCGGCATCGATGTAGGTGCCGCCGCCGGCCTCGACCGTCTCCTGGATGTTGGGCTTGTCCTTGGCCGCCCATCGCGGCTGCTGGAAGTTGTTCCACGACACGGCGACGGTGCAGTCGCCGGTCGCCGCCTGCGACCCCGAGGCGGCGGGCGCCTGGCTTGCGCCAGCGCTCTCTGGGGCACTCTCCGACGCGGCGGGCGGATTGGATGTGCAGGCGGCCAGGATCAATACGGCGATCGCCGTGATCGGCGCCAGCCTACGGTTTCGCATGGGGAATGCTCCTCCTCCGTGGTGGCCAGGTCGTGGCTCGAGTGGCCATGCCCCCGCGTAAGGCTACATGCTTGTCAAGCCCCCGCGCGCGGGCGCGCGCGCAGCACCGCGCCGTAGACTCTGCGGAAGCCGTTCTTGAGGAGCTCCGATGCACGCTCTGGCGGGTTGCTCGGGATGAGCGAGCTGCGCTGGGGGATCCTGTCGACCGCCGCGATCGCGCGGCACAAAGTCATTCCCGCCATGCAGAGGGCGCGCCGCTCGCGGATCGTCGCGATCGCCTCCCGTGACGCACAGGCTGCACGACGAACCGCCACCGAGCTGGGCATCCCGCGCTGGCACGCGACCTATGAGGCGCTGTTGGCCGATCCCGAGGTCGATGCCGTCTACGTTCCCCTCCCCAATCATCTCCACGCGGAGTGGACGATCGCCGCCATTGCGGCTGGCAAGCACGTCCTCTGCGAAAAGCCGATGGCCCTGACTGCCGCTGATGCGGAGCGCATGGTGGTGGCGGCCCGAGATGCGAACGTCCGGCTGATGGAGGCCTTCATGTACCGCCACCATCCCACGTGGGGCGCGGCGCGTGAGCTGGTTGCGGCAGGGCGCATCGGCCAGCTGACGGCGGTCCAGAGCTGGTTCTCGTTCTACAACGACGATCCGGCGAACATCCGCAACATCGCCGCCGCCGGCGGTGGCGCGCTGTACGACATCGGCTGCTACGCCGTGAACCTGTCGCGGCTGATCTTCGGTGGCGAGCCCGAGCGAGTGGAGGCGGTCATCCGGCGCGACGCGACAACCGGGGTCGACACCGTTACGAGCGCGATCCTCGAGTTCGGCACGGGCATCGCCGCGTTCACCTGCTCCACGCGCGCCGAGGATGACCAGCGGGTGGACATCTATGGCACGCGCGGGCGGATCTCCATTGCGATCCCGTTCAACATCCCACCCGACCGACCCACCCAGGTGCTCGTCACCTCCGGAGGGGACCCGCCAGTAGCGCCCGACGTCGAAGTGCTGACCTTCCCGACAGCGGACCCCTACACCGTGGAGACCGAGGCATTCGCCGCCGCGGTGCTTGATGGCACGCCTACCCCCGTCCCGCCGGAGGATGCGGTTGCCAACCTGAGGGTTATCGAGCGGATCTTCGCGGCCGAGACCGCCCGCGGCCAGCCATGAGCGGCCGTCCGCTCGGCCTGGCCGTCGCGGGCGCTGCCGCGCTGCTTGCCGCGATCGGTGCGGCGCTGACCATCCCGCGCATCTGGTCGGCATCGGCGCCCGCGGTGCCGCACTACGTCGAGCAGGCCGACGCCGCAGGCCTCCAGCACGTCTACGACGGCGAGTTTTTCCACTTCGTCGGTGGCGGCGTCGCTGCCTTCGACTGCGACGACGACGGGCGACAGGACCTGTACCTCGCCGGCGGGTCGCGTCCGGCGGCCCTGTTTCGGAACGAGAGCCCGGTCGGCGCCGAGCTTCGCTTCCAACGCCTCCCCGACGGGACGACCGACCTCGACGCGGTGGTCGGTGCCTATCCAATCGATATCGACGGCGACGGCCACGTCGACCTTGCGGTGCTGCGCATCGGCGGCAATGTCCTACTGCGCGGGCTCGGCGGCTGCACCTTCGAGAGCGCGAATGACCGCTGGGGCGTCGACGGCGGTGACGGATGGACAACCGCCTTCAGCGCCACGTGGGACTCGCCCGACTCCCTGCCGACGCTCGCCTTCGGCAACTATCTCCGGCCGAATTCGGTCGACGATCGATCCTACGTCTGCGACGATGATCAGCTTGTCCGGCCCGATGCGTCCGGCGACGCATACGCGCCGTCGATTCCGCTGACACCGGGATACTGCTCGCTCTCGATGCTGTTCAGCGACTGGAATCGCTCGGGACACGCCGATCTGCGCGTCTCGAACGATCGCCAGTACTACCGCAACGGGCAGGAACAGCTGTGGAACGTGACTCCTGGCGCATCGCCGACGCTCTGGACGGCCGACGACGGCTGGCAGCCGGTGAAGATCTGGGGCATGGGCATCGCCAGCTACGACCTCACCGGCGACGGCTATCCCGAGGTGTTTCTGACGAGCCAGGCAGACAACCGCCTCCAAACACTGGCCGATGGACCGGCACAGCCGCGCTATCGCGACATCGCCATCGAACGCGGTACGACAGCCCACGAGCCGTACACCGGCGACCTCGATAAGCGCTCGACCGCCTGGCACGCGGAGTTCCAGGACGTCGACAACGATGGATTGGCGGATCTGTTTATCGCGAAGGGGAACGTCGAGGCCCAGGATGGCTACGCCATGCGCGACCCCAGCAACCTTCTCATCCAGCAACCCGATGGGACGTTCGCGGAGGGTGGCCTTGAGGCCGGCATCGCCTCGTTCGCGCGCGCGCGCGGCGCTGTTCTCGCCGACCTGAACCTCGACGGACTGCTCGACCTTGTCGTTGTCAACCGGCGGGTGAACGTCAGCCTCTACCGGAACGTCGGGTCCGGTGACGCTGCCGAGCCCGAGCCGATGGGCAACTGGCTCGCAATCCGCGTGCTCCAGGAGGGTGCGAACCGCGACGCCATCGGCGCCTGGGTCGAGGTCACGTCCGCCGCCGGCGTGCAGCGCCGCGAGATCACCATCGGCGGTGGACATGCCAGCGGCGAGCTGGGCTGGCTCCACTTCGGCATCGGCGCGGCGTCAGATGCGACCATCAGCGTCCAGTGGCCCGACGGTGAGAACGGGCCGCCCTTGACCCTCGACGCGAATCGCTTCGGTATCGTGCGCCGCGGGGCGACCGAGGTCGAAGCGTGGACACCCAACGACGGAGGAAGCTGATGGCGGTTGTGGCTCGACTCGCCGAGGTGGCCCTTCCCGACTTCGAGGCGCCCGAGGCGATGCCGGAGATCCCGCCCACTCGCTACGCCGAGCGGCTCTCGCGGCTCCGAGAACGCGCCTCCTCGGCGGGCCACGATGTGGTCGTCGTGTGGGCGGATCGTGAGCACTCGGCCAACCTCTCGTACCTGACCGGCTTCGATCCTCGTTTCGAGGAGGCGATCCTCATCGTTGCGGCCGACGACCCTCCCGCGCTTCTCGTCGGCAACGAGTGCTACGGGATGGCGGGGTCGGCGCCGCTGCCGATGCAGCGCCACCTGCACCAGGAGCTGAGCCTTCCGAGCCAACCGCGCGACCGCTCCCGTCCACTGCTCGACGTCCTCGGCGACGCCGGCATCCGTCCCGGCTCGAGGGTTGGCGTCGTGGGCTGGAAGACGTACGGCGAGGACTGGCGCTCCGACGCGCCCGCGTACCTCGTCGACGCGCTCCGCGAGCTGGTGGGCCCGAGCGGTGCCGTCGTCAACGCGACCGGCAAGCTCATCGATGCGCAGGACGGCCTGCGCGTCATCAACGAGGTTGAGCAGCTTGCCGCGATGGAGTGGTCCGCCTGCCACACGTCATCGGGGGTTCGGAACCTGATTCACGGGCTGCGACCCGGGATGACCGAGCGCGAGGCCGTCGCGCTGCTGGGCTGGAACGGATGGCCGCTGTCCTGTCATCTCATGCTCACCGCGGGGCCGCGGGCGCGCTTCGGCCTGCTCAGCCCCGGCGATCGGCGAATCGGTCGAGGCGACCCGCTGACCGTGGCGTTCGGCATCTGGGGCGCGCTCAACTGTCGCGCCGGGTTCGTGGTCGAGGACGCAACGGAGCTACCGCCGCAGATCGGCGACTATGTCGATCGCCTCGTGGCGCCGTACTTCGCCGCGGTGGCCGAGTGGTACGCGGCGCTCCACATCGGCCAGACCGGTGGCACGCTGCACGACATCGTCGCGCGGCGCCTGGGCGATCCGTTCTTCGGCATCTTCCTCAACGCCGGCCACCAGATCCATCTCGACGAGTGGGTGAACTCCCCCGTCGGGCCCGGCTCACGAGTCGAGCTGCGTTCGGGCATGGCGCTCCAGGTGGACATCATCCCCGCCACCGGCACGCCGTACTTCACGACGAACATCGAAGACGGAATCGCCCTTGCCGATAACGGGCTGCGGCGCGAGCTCGCGGCCGCTTTCCCGGACGCGTGGCGGCGCATCGAGGCACGACGGAGGTTCATGGCGGACCAGCTCGGCATCGAGCTGCATCCGGACGTGCTGCCACTCTCGAACACCCCGGCCTACCTGCCGCCATTCCTGCTGAGCCCCGACCGCGCGATGGTGGTCACCCGACGCACCTGACCGCGGTCATCTGCCCTCGGCGCTGAGGACCGGCGGTGGCGCGGCGCTGTACCCGTGCTCGGCGATCTCAGCGGCGCGCTCCCGGTACGCCTCGGGCGATGGCGCGGTCCGAGCACGGAACCCATCCACGAGGCGGTTGTACATCGAGAACGCCGAGGCGATGAGGATGGCGAGCTGGACGTCGGCGTCCGTGGCCCCAGCGGCGATGGCGGCCGTGACATCGGTCTCGCCAAGCTGCCGCGGCTGATCGCGAACCGTCCGGGCGATGTGCAGCAGCGCGCGCATCTTCGCGTCGAGCCCGTCCGACGCGCCGGTCTTGATGACGTCGATCAGCGGCTCGAGGTGCGTCGCGCTCTCTCGCTCGAGGAGCGCTGCAGCAAAGGCGCCGTGCGAGTCCATGCAGAAGAAGCAGTCGTTCGCGGCCGAGACGGCCGTGGCAAGCATCTCGCGCTCGTGGCGGCGGAGCGTCGCGCCGGGATAGTCATTGACCAGGACCTCGTCGGCGAGGCCGCGGAGGTGCACGCCGAGACCGGGCGTCAGCCGCATCGCGACACCGATGCCGGGCACGTCGGGCAGGCTGCCGACGATCGGTTCCTCCTTGGCGCGAGCCAGGCGCTCGTTATCGCGTGCCATGCGTTCCTCCGAAGATGCGGGTGGCGACGTGCGTATGCTAGTGCGCACGTGACGCACCGAGCACTCGCGTCCTCGCAGCCCTCAGCGCGCCCATGACGGCCCGCTCCCTGACGCTGCGCGGGGCGACGTATCCGCTGGTGCTGCCCAGCATCCGCGACCCTCGGCTCCACGTCGCCGCCGTCATCATCAGCGTCCACGTCCTGGGCCAGATCGGCCTTCACTTCCGCGTCAGCGTCCCGCAGATCCTGGCGGCCATCCTGACCTGCGCCGTGCTCGAGGTTGCGCTCACCTTCCGGCAATCGCGATCCTTCGTGTGGCCCGCCAGCGCGATGCTCACCGGAAGCGGCGTGGCGCTGATCCTCCGGGCCGTCGGCACCCGCGCCGACGATCCGTGGAGCTTCGACGCGTGGTATCTCTTCGCCGCCATCGCGGGCCTGTCACTCCTCACCAAGTACGTCATCAAGTACGGCGGCACGCACGTCTTCAACCCGTCCAACATCGGCCTGGTCGTCGCGTTTGTGCTCCTCGGGCCGAGCCGCATCGAGCCGCTGGACTTCTGGTGGGCGCCGCTGAACCCGCCGATGCTGGCGGCGTATGCGGTGATCATCGGCGGCGGGGTGCTCATCACGCGTCGGCTGCACCTCCTGGCGCTCGCGGCGACGTTCTGGGGCGTGTTCGCAGTTGCGACGGGCGTCCTCGCGGCGAGCGGCCACTGCATCGTCGCCAACTGGGCATTCGCGCCGGTCTGCGGCGTCGACTACTGGCGGGTCGTGGTCACCTCGCCGGAGGTGCTCATCTTCCTCTTCTTCATGATCACCGACCCACGAACGATCCCCGCGTCCGGCGCCGCTCGCATCGTCTTCGGCGTCCTGGTGGCGATCGTCTGCACGCTGCTCATGGCGCCGCAGACCGACGAGTTCGGTGCCAAGGTCGGCCTCCTCGCAGGGCTCGTGGTCGTGTGTGCAGCCCGGCCGCTCCTGGACCGCTGGCTTCCGAAGGCCGATGCCGCCGAGCGGTTCGATCTGCTCGCGGCGTTCCCCCGCGCACCGCTCCAGCGCCTCGGCCTCATCGGCGCGTCCGTCGTCGTCGCGGGCGTTGCGATCGTCGCGGCGGGAACGCCGGCCCGCGGGACGGCGCTACCGAACGCCGCCGAGGTCCTCAGCCGCCAGACGCCGAACGTCGATCCGTCGACGTTGCCGCCCATCACCGTGAGCCAGGAGGTCGTCGACTACAGCCACGAGCTCGCAGGCTCGGGGATCAATGAGGTCGCGATTGCGCTGGCCCAGAATCTGGCGCTCGAGAACGAGGCGCTGCTCCAACGGGATGCGGACCTCCTCGTCGCCATCGACCACGGCGATCGACTCCTCGAGATGCAGGCCGCGCTGGAGGGCGCCCGCGAGACGGGCACCACGAGCGTGTCGCACTACGCGTTCGACGCGATCGACGTCTCGTTGCTCGTGCCATTCGGCCGGCAGGACGGGCTGAGCCTCGGGCTCACCGGGCGAGGCACCGTCCTGCGCGAGCACTATCACGCGGATGGGAGCCTCATCCGTGCCGAATCGGAGCCGTTCCATCTCACGTTCGCGATGCGCCAGGCCACGGGCGCGCGATGGATGCTCGTGGCTGTCCTTCCGGCGGGGGAATAGCCTCGCTGGTTGCATCGGCGGCGCGTGCTACCGTGCGGACGATGACCAGCATCCCGAGACCCAGCCGTGACGATCTGGTTCGGATCTACGCCGACACGAAGGTGATCGCGGTCGTCGGTGCCTCGGACGATCGGTCGAAGCCGGCGGGCAACATCCCGGCCTACCTCCAGTCGCAGGGATACCGAATCATCCCCGTCAACCCGACGCGCGACACGGTGCTCGGCGAGCGCTCGTACGCCAGCCTCGCCGACGTCGACGAGCCGGTC
>DASTTX010000069.1:0-3888 GCA_035759945.1 Candidatus Limnocylindria bacterium
ATCCCGTCGACCAGCAGGAGTGGCTCGCCCGGAGCGTCGCGCACGACGGCAGCGAGCTGACGGAGCTGATTCGCCACGCCGGTCGAGGTCTCGTTGTGGGTGACGAGCACGGCGCGATACGGGTCCGCGCCGGCGAGCGCAGCGGACAGCCGGCCCGCATCGGCGGCGGTGCCCCACTCGAAGTCCAGCCGGTCGACGGCCGCGCCGAAGGCGCCGGCGATCTTGGCGAACCGATCGCCGAAGGAGCCGATGCTGACCGCCAAGACGCGATCGCCCGGCGAGAGCGTGTTGACGATCGCCGCTTCGAGGGCGCCGGAACCGGAGCCGGTGAGGAGGAGCACCTCGCCATCGGTCGCGATCAGCTGGCGGAGGCCGGCGGCGATCTCGGCCAGCATCTCGCCGAACTCGGTCCCGCGGTGGTCGACCATCTGCTGCGCCTGGGCCTCCCGGACGGCCTCGGGAAGGGGAGTCGGGCCAGGCGTTCGCAGGTTCTGTTGCATGCGCCGCATCATAGTGGCCGCGGAGCCGATCAGACCTCTGACATCTCCAGCAGCTCGCGCGGCCTGCCTCACGTGCAGCGCATCATAATCGGCGCATGCCCCGCCGCCCGAAGACCCCGGACGCCACCGAGCCGCTCTTCAGCGAGGGCTCCGCAGCCGATGCGCCGCTTGCCGCACGCATGCGTCCGCGCACGCTCGAGGAGTTCATGGGCCAGCCGCACCTGGTCGGCGCCGATGGCGCGCTGACGCGGGTCGTGAAGCCGGGCCACCTGCCGTCGATGGTGCTGTGGGGGCCGCCCGGCAGCGGCAAGACGACGCTGGCCCGCCTGCTGGCGGATCGCGCGGGCGGAACCTGGCGCCAGCTCTCGGCCGTGACCTCGGGCGTCGCCGACGTGCGCTCACTGGTGGCCGAGGCCAAGGCCTTGCGATCGGCGGGCGGCCGGACGGTCGCGTTCATCGATGAGCTGCATCGGTTCAACAAGAGCCAGCAGGACGCGCTGCTGCCGCACGTCGAGGACGGCACCATCGCGCTCATCGGCGCAACGACCGAGAACCCGTACTACGAGATCAACTCGCCGCTGCTGTCACGCATGCGGGTCTACCGCCTGGAGCCGCTGGATATTGAGGCGCTCGGCTCGATCGTCGACCGCGCCCTTGCGGATCCTGACCGCGGCCTCAACGGCAGCGCCAACCTGACCGATGCAGGACGCACTGCCCTGCTCGACCTCGCCGGCGGCGATGCCCGGCAGGCGCTGAATGTCCTCGAGTCGGCGGCGGTCACCGCGGCAGGGTCCCCGATCGGCGCGGAAGAGGTGTCCGAGGCGGCCCAGCAGCGGCTCCTGGCGTACGACCGCGTCGGCGACCAGCACTATGAGGCCGCATCGGCCTTCATCAAGAGCATGCGCGGCAACGATCCGGACGCTGCCCTGTACTGGCTGGCCAGCATGATTGCGGCGGGAGAGGACCCGACCTTCGTGGCACGCCGCATCGTGATCGCCGCGTCTGAGGACGTCGGCAATGCCGACCCGCGGGCCCTCCAGGTCGCGGTCGCCGCCATGCAGGCGACCGAGATGATCGGGCTGCCGGAGGCGCAGTACGCGCTTGCCCAGGCCGCGTCATACGTCGCATCGGCGCCGAAGTCGAACCGGGCGGGAGCTGCCTACTTCGCCGCGCTTGCCGAGGTCGAGGAGAACGGTCGCCAGCCGGTGCCGCTCCACCTGCGGCCCTCGGCCCATCGGCGGCTGGCGCGCGAATTCGGCTACGGGAAGGGATATCTGTATCCCCACGACTACGACGACGCCGATGTCGACCAGCAATACCTGCCCGACTCCCTGGCCGGTCGAGTCTTCTACGAGCCCTCGGAGGAAGGCCTCGAGCTCAAGATCGGGGAACGACTTCAGCGGCTGCGACGGCTTCGGCTCGAGCGACGGCGGGCCAAGGACCAGCCCTGAGGCCATGACGCCGCCACGGCCCGGCGCGAGAGCGAGCCGGCTGTTCACGCCGGCGTTCATCGGCCTGGGCCTGGTGGAGCTGGCCTACTTCACGGCGCAGGGGATCACGATCCCGCTCACGCCCCTGTTCGCGGCCGGTCCGCTCGGAGCCGACGAGGTCGGCGTGGGCATCACGGTCGGTTCGTTCAGCGTGACCGCGCTCATCCTTCGCCCCTTCGCCGGGCAGATGGCCGATCGGCGCGGCCGGCGCCCGCTGCTGATCGGCGGAGCCCTCCTCGCGGCGGCGGCCATCGCGGCGCAGGCCGTCGTCACGGACCTCGGCGTGCTCATCGCACTCCGGCTGCTGATGGGCGTCGCGGAGGCGTTCTTCTTCGTCGCCGGCTTCGCCATGGTCGCCGACCTCGCGCCGCCCGGCCGGGCTGGCGAGGCGCTCAGCTTCAACTCGCTCGCCCTCTACCTCGGCATCGCCTTCGGGCCGATCATCGGAGAAGCCATGCTCGACATCGGCGGCTTCGAGCTGGGGTGGGCAGTTGCCGCCGGGCTGACGCTTGCCGCGGGCATTGGCGCGATCGCCTTCGATGAGACCGCCGCGCAGGCGGAGCCGGCACCGATGACGATCATCCACCGCGGGGCGCTTTTACCGTCCGTCGGCCTCTTCACCGGCGTGGCGGGGATGGCGGGCTTCCTCTGGTTCCTGGCGCTCTACGTGCGCGACCTCGGCATGGCCGGCGCCGGCCCGGTGCTGCTCCTGTTCGGCCTGGTCGTCGTCGGCACGAGGATCGTCTTCGCGAAGATCCCGGATCGAGTGCCGCCGTTCCGGCTGGCCGCGGCGGCGCTCGCGATGATCGCCATCGGCCTTGCTGCGATCGCGATCACGCAGACGGTTCCCGGGCTGTTCGCGGGTGCTGCCGTGACCGCGCTCGGTGTGGCATTCACGACGCCCGCGTTCTTCGCGGCGATCGTTGGCCGCGTCGTCCCATCCGAGCGCGGGGTCGCGCTGGGAACGACGAGCCTCTTCATCGACCTCGCCTTCGGCGGTGGGCCGATGCTGTTCGGATTCGTTGCCGCCGGGCTTGGGATCCCGGCCGCGTTCGTCGCCGGCGCGGCCCTGGCCACGCTGGGTGCGGGCGGAACGGCGTATGCCGCAACGCGGCGGCACGTTGCGGTGGCGACGGGTCCGAGGGCGTGATGGATCGGCCGAACGTCACCGGAGTGCGCCTCCAGGCGTCGCTCGGCCGATCTAACGCTCTGTCGGACGCATGAGCCGCCCGCCCGCGCCGGGCGCGGCGGAGCCGCGATGGGGCTAGTGGACCAGGCCGGTGGCGGTGAAGAGGAGCCAGGCGAGCAGCAGCATGCCGATCATCACGACCGTAAGGACGCCGATGTTGCGCAGGTCGCGCTCGACGTAGTGATACTCGGCCCGCTCGCGGTCGGTTAGCACCGAGCCGGTCAGCGTTGCCGTGGCTGGGCGGCGCGGCGGCGTGAGCGAGGTGGCGGCGCGGGCATCCGGCGTACCGATCGGAGGAACGGCGGTCGGGGCGGTCGGTCCGGCAGGGATGGCCGGGCGCTTGACCTGGCGCTGGCGGGCCTTGCGGCTGGCTGCCTTTCCTGCTCGACGGGCCATCGGTACCTCGCTGATCGTGCGTGCGTGAACGGCATGCCGCGGTCGGGTGGGCGACCGCGGGGCCGCTATGATACCGCCGATTTGATGGCCGATCTGAACCGCCTGCTGTCCGACAACCTCGCCCTGGCCTTCGGCATCATGGCGGTCGTGGCGGTCCTTCTGCTCATCGGCTTCTTCGTCCAATCGGTGCGGCTCGGCCGTGCGGTCCGCGGCTATCGCGAGCTCGTGCGCGATGGGTCGGGCGGGTCACTCCACGATCGGCTCGCGGGGAGCGCCGAGCTGGCGATGCGTGCCTCTGAGCGGATGAGCGAGA
>DASTTX010000070.1:0-32588 GCA_035759945.1 Candidatus Limnocylindria bacterium
CGATACCGAGTCCGTGCTCGACGTCATCGACCACGAGCGCGCGCTGACGGGCACGCCGCCGGCGGTGGTGCTGACCTTCGGCGGCCAGACGGCCATCGACCTCGCCAAGGATCTCGCGTACGCCGACGTGCCGATCGCCGGGCTCACCGCCGAGGCGATCGAGATCACCGAGGATCGCGAGCGGTTTGCCGGGCTGCTCGACGAGCTCGGGCTTGATGGTCCGCGCGGCTCGCTGGCCGGCACCGCCGATGAGCTGCGCGCGGCGATCGCAGCACTGGGTGGATTGCCGGTGATCGTACGGCCGTCATGGGTCATCGGCGGGCGGGGCATCGCGGTCCTGCGCTCCGAGGCCGACGTGCTGGCCTACCTCGGCACGGACGTTGGTTGGCCGCTGCGCGTCGACGAGCTGGTCGCCGGTGTCGAGCTCGACGTGGACGCCATCAGCGACGGCACCGACTGGTGCGTGCCGGGCATCCTGGAGCAGGTCGACCCGCCGGGCGTGCACTCCGGCGACAGCGTGGCGGTGCTTCCTCCCCAGGCGCTGTCGCGACCGATGCAGGAGCGCGCCGCTGAGGCGGCCGGACGAATCGCGCTCGCGCTCGGCATCCGCGGCATCCTCAACGTCCAGATGATCGTCGCCGGCGAGCGAGTGGTCGTCATCGAGGCCAATCCGCGCGCCAGCCGGACGGTGCCGATCGTTGCCAAGGCGACTGGCCGCGACGTGGTCGCCGCGGCGGTGCGCTGCGCGCTCGGCGCCTCCCTCACGGACGCCGGGCTTGCCCCGGGCCTGGCGGCCGATGGCGATCGAGTGGCGGTCAAGGCACCGGTCGGATCGCTGTGGCGACTGCCGGGCGTGAGCGAGGAGCTGGGTCCGGAGATGCGATCGACCGGCGAGGTGCTGGGCCTGGCCGCGGACGCCTCGTCGGCGCACGCGCTGGCTCGCGAGGCCGCGGCGGCGCATCGGTCCTGATCCGCGCCGCGATCAGCGGGCATGAAGAGAGGGCCGCGGGCTCCAGTACGGAGGGTCCTGGAACCCGACGGCCCTCGGGAAGACGCCTCGAGCGTGGTCATCGCGAACCGACGTGACCGCATGAAGTCGCGTCCGGCCCGAGCTTCCGTCGGCGACGGGCCACGTCATGGGTTCGGTCGATGCCCGGTTGCTCTCGGTGTCTACGCCGCCAACCTTAGCAAGTTATGTGCCGCTCGTCCGGCGGCCGGTCAGCGACGGCGGCGCGTGTCCGTCGTCGCCATCTGCGTCTGGCGGCGGCGCAGGTAGCCACCGTACCAACCACCGAGAAACCCGAGTCCCGCCTGGTAGAGGGCGCGGAGCACGAGATCCGGGATGACCCGGTCGGGGCCGAGCGACTCGACGTCGGCGCCCATCTGCCCGAGCTGCACCAGGATGAGTGCGGTGACCAGCAGGTAGCTGACAAGCGAGGCGGCGGTCCCATACAGGGTCGGTCGCTGCCAGCCGAACCAGCCGGCCGCGATGAGCGAACCGAAGAGGACGAACGTCCCGATCAGTCCGAGGATCGATGCCTGGTAGAAGAGCGAAGCGATATACCCCACGAACGCGACGACGCCGGGCAGGACCCACGCCAACAGGTTGCGGCGGAGAAGGAACGCCCGCTCGCGAACGGGCCGCAGCGGGCCTGACGAGTCGAAGCCGGCGAGCGGGTCGGGCCGATTCGGCAACGGCGGCGCGGGCGGAAAGAGCCTGGTCAGAAATCCGCCACGCGGCTCCGGGTCGGGTTCGACGGCCTGCGCCTCATCCGGGTCGAGCTCGCCCCGCGCCACCATTCGCGCGCGCCGCCGGGCCTCGGCGCGCGAGGCAGCACGTTCCTCGGGGGATGGGGTGGACATGGGCGCCGATTGTACCGGCACTGGCCGGTAAGCGGCCGGTAAGCGGGCGATAAGCGTCCTCTGCCATCGTTCGACCGCCTGCACGCCTCCATCGCGTCGAGGTGTGCCGTGCCCCTTCCCATCCGTTTCGCCACTCGCAGGCTCGCGCGTGGACTGGCTGCCGTCGCGGCGGTCGCCACCGTCGTGGCGAGCGCGCTTCCCATCGGCGCCGTGTCGGCAACCGATGCGCCGGACCACCTCGTCGTCAGCGAGGTGGTCACCGGCGGCGCGAGCGGGTCCGACGAGCTCATCGAGCTCTACAACCCAACCGCCGCGGCGCTGCCGTTGGAGGGTCTCGAGCTGATCTACGTCAGCTCGACCGGCGCGACCGTCACGAGGCGTGCGGCCTGGTCGCTGGGCGCGCCGAGCGTTCCGGCCTGGGGCCACGTGCTCGTGGCCAACGAGGCCGGCATCTTCGCCACGATCGCCGATGCGGTCTACGCCACCGGCATGGCCGCCACCGGCGGTAGCGTGGCGTTGCGCATCACCGGTGCCTCGACCCCGGTCGACGCGGTCGGCTGGGGGACGGCCGCGAGCACCTGGCGCGAGGGCGCCAGCGCGGTAGCCCCGTCCGCAGGCGCGAGCATCGAACGCCTGCCCGGGGGCGCCTCCGGCTCGACACAGGACACCGATGACAATGCGGCCGACTTCGTCGAGCGGCTCGTGCCGCAGCCGCAGAACCTCACCTCGCCGCCGACGCCGGGTGGGGGAACCCCGTCGCCCTCGTCGACGCCGTCAGTCTCAGCGACCGCGAGTCCGACCATCGAGGTGACACCGACGGCCACGCCGTCGACGATGCCCAGTGCGACGCTCGCCGCGACGCCGACCGCCACCGCCGCGCCGAACGTGCTCTCGGTGGCCGCGGCCCGCGGCGCAGCCGACGGCACGACGGTGACGGTCGAGGCGACGGTGATCGCCGGCACGGACTTCCACGATGGTGGTGGCTTCGTGGCCGATGCGACCGGCGGCATCGCAGTCATCGTCGAGGACGGCGTCGCCGTCCGCGGTGCTCGGGTCCGTCTCACCGGTGAAGTCGACGACCGCTTCTCGCAGCGCACGCTGCGCACGACGGCCGCCGAGGTCGTCGTGCTCGAACCGGGCGCGGAACCGGCACCGGTGACGGTCACCACCGGATCGATCGACGAGGCGGTCGAGGGCCGGCTGGTCAGCGTCGCCGGCAGCGTGGTCGGCGCGGCCTCGACGCTCACGAGCGGCACCGCGTTCGACCTCGACGACGGAAGCGGCCCGATCCGGCTGGTGGTGCAGACCGTGACGGGGATCGACGTCGCGGCCTGGACATCGGGCTCCGTGATCGAGCTGGTTGGCGTGGTCGGTCAGCGTGACTCGACCGGGACGGGCCTCGAGGGCTACCGCATCATGCCGCGCGATCCCGAGGACATCACCTTCGTGGGCGTCCCCGACACGTCCCCACCGAGCCCCACGCCGGGTGCCAGCGGCCCGTCCGACCCGACGCCAAGGCCGTCGGGGAGTCCGGAAGGCGTCGTCACCATCGCGGCCGCGCGCGACGCCTCCAGGAACGCGCGTTTGCGGATCCGCGGCGTCGTCACGCTGCCATCGGGCGTCGTCGATCCTCAGACCGCCGTCATCCAGGACGCCACCGGCGCGCTCGTGCTCCGGCTGTCGGACGAGGTTGGTGGCCTGGCCCTGGGCGAGTCGATCGAGGTCGCCGGCACGCGCTCGTCGAAGAGCGGCATGGAGACCCTCCGCGTCAACGAGGCGCCGCAGCGTCTCGGGAACGGGGTGGTGCCAGCGCCCACCGCCGTGCGCACGGGAGGCGTCGGCGAGGCGCTGGAGGCGCGCGTAGTCGTCGCCTCCGGCGCGATCGTCTCCACCGCGCGGCGCGCGTCGAGCGGCTCCATCTCGTTCGAGATCGACGACGGCAGTGGACCGCTGCGCGTCAGCCTGGGGTCGTCACTCGACGGCAGTGCCGAGCCCTGGACGTCGGGCACGTGGGTCGAGGTCACCGGGGTACTGGGACAGGAGACAACGGGGGCGCAGCCGCTGCGCGGGTACCGGATCTGGCCGCGCACGGCCGATGAGGTGCGCGTCGTGGCCGCGGCCACCGATGAGGAGGCGAGCAGTGCTGACGACGGCGACGGAGGTACGGCCGGCGGGAGCGGCGGTCTCGATGCCATCGGCGGACCGGACCTCGCAGCAATGCGCGTGGGTGCCACCCTGGTCGCCGGGCGATGGCCGGAGCTCGGCATCGGCGGGCTGCTCTGGGACGGCAGCCGCCTGGTAGCGATTGCGGAGGCATCTGCCGGCGCAATCACCGCGACGCGCGGTTCCCGGCCGCTGCCGCTGGCGCTCGAGCTCGCCGGGATGAGCAGCTCGGGGACCGAGCCGCACACCGGCGCGGCCATCGTGACGCTCGGCACGGCGCCCGGTGAGCTCGTGCTCGGCAGCGGTTCCGTCTCCCCGCCGCGCTCCACGCTCGCGGGCGAGGTGCCGGCGTGGGTGTCGCTCGTCGGCCGCCTCGAGAAGGGCGGTGCCACGCTTCGGCTCAGTGATCAGCGCGTGCTGGTTGAGCGCCGATGCGATGGGCCCGCCGGCCCATCGGCCGGAACCGTTGCCGTGCTCGGCGTCGCTGCCGGCGATCCCGTTCGGCTCATCGTGCCGTGCGGGGGCATCGGGGCGGCCCCGGTGGTCGCGCTGGGCGCGGGTGTGGCGCGCGCGGCGGACGATGCGGCCAACTCGGAAGCGGTACTCACCGCCGATCATGCGCCGGCGCCCCCGGCGCGATCCGCAGCCGCGGCCGCGCTCCTCGCGCTGGCCGCCCTCTTCCTCGGCGGCACGGCGGCGTGGTACTGGCGTCGCGCTCCGGCCGACGAGGACGCGGCGGCGGGCCCGGCCGCGGAGGAGGCGCCGGACGCCCCTCCGATCCCCGCTCGGCTCACGCTCGTGAGCGTGCCGCGCGAGCACGGCCCGTGAGCGTGCGGGCGGCGTATACTCCCGCGCGTTCGTCGACCGACGCACGCACGACGCGCAGGAGACGCCGCTGTCTTGACCGGGTTGACCCAGGCAGACGCCCCTCGGACGGGGGAGCGCCAGTACCACATCGGCCTCGAGCGGGGTGAGCTCGCCGAGTACGTGCTGCTGGTCGGCGATCCCGGGCGCGTTCCGAAAGTCGCGTCGCGCTGGGACTCGATCGAGCTCGAGCGCAGCAACCGCGAGATCACCACGGCGACGGGGACCCATCACGGCATGCGCATCAGCTGCATGTCCACGGGCATGGGAACCGACAACGTGGAGATCGTGCTGGCCGAGGTCATGGAGATCACCGATCGGCCGACCCTGGTCCGCATCGGCTCCTCCGGAGCCCTCCAGCCGGAGATCGCGCTTGGCGACCTGATCGTCTCGATCGGGGCTGTCCGCCTGGAGAACACGACGGACTTCTACGTCCACCCTGGATACCCCGCGATCGCCCACCGCGACGTGGTGTGGGCGCTCGAGGCGGCGTGTCGTCAGCTGGGTGTCCGCTACCACGTGGGGCTCACCGCGACGGCGAGCGGGTTTTATGCTCCGCAGGGTCGTGCGATGCGCACGCTCCCCGTTCGCTATCCTGAGCTCGCAGACGAGCTTCGCCGCCAGCGTGTGGCGAACCTCGAGATGGAGTCGTCGGCACTTTTCGTGCTGGCTCATCTTGCGGGACTGCGGTCCGGCACCATCTGCGCGGCATACGCGCAGCGGACGGACGGCACGTTCCTCGAAGGCGCGGCGAAGGAGGCCGCGGAGGCACGCTGCATCGATGCCGGACTGGCCGGCATCCACCTGCTGTGGCAGGTCGACACCGATGGCGGGGATACGCTTGCCCGTCGCGGAGGATTGATCGATCGGTCGGCGGGTAGCTCACAACCACTGTCCGGCGACGACGCCGGCCATTAGGGAGGCAACGAACCAATGGCGACCGAGGCCTATTGCGTCAAGTGCAAGGCGAAGCGCGAGATGCAGGACGCGACGAAGATCACCATGAAGAACGGTAAGCCGGCGACTCAGGGCACCTGCCCGGTCTGCGGCACGAAGATGTTCAAGATCGGCGGCTGACGCCGCTCGACCCGCACCTTGTGCGGAGGCGCGCCGGCATCGCCGGCGCGCCTCTTTGCATGTCCGCCCCGATTCGCGGGTGGGTCCGTACAATCAGGAGCGTGGAGAACGAAGCCGGACGGCCGGTCCTCGCGGTCGACCTCGGCGGCACGCAGATCCGCGCAGCTTTGATCACGCCGGACCTCGCGGTCCATCGCCGGCGCGCCGAGCCGACCCGCGACGAGGAGGGCGTCGACGCCGTGCTGGGCCGCATCGCCGAGCTGGCGGCAACCGTCCGACGTGACGCAAAGGAGCACGGTCTGCCCGAGCCGATCGGGCTCGGCATCGCGTCTCCCGGCCCGCTCGATCCCTGGCGCGGCGTGGTGCTCATGGCGCCGAACCTGGCCGGGTGGACGAACGTGCCGGTCGCAGAGCGCCTCGGCGAAGCCATCGGCCTCCCCACCTTCCTCGAGCGCGACACGAACGTCGCGGTCATGGCGGAGTGGCGCTTCGGCGCCGCGAGGGGGACGCGCAACGCCATATACATCACCGTCTCGACCGGCATCGGCGGCGGGATCATCATCGACGGGCGTCCGCTCGTCGGAACGGACGGCACGGCCGGCGAGGTCGGCCACGTCGTGGTCGAGCTGGACGGTCCGCGCTGCGGCTGCGGCGGCATCGGCCACGTCGAGGCCATCGCCTCGGGCACCGCCCTTGCACGAGACGCCCGCGCCATGCTGGACCGTGCCGACGACTCGCCCCTGGCGCGCCTGGCGGCGGCGGGCGAGGAGGTCGACGCCCAGCTGGTGGCGCGCGCGGCGGCCGCCGGAGACCGGGCCGCCAGGGCACTGCTCGAGCGTGCATTCGTCGCCGTTGGCGCGCTGTGTGGCTCGCTCGCCAATCTGCTGGATCCTGAGATCATCGTCATCGGCGGCAGCATCGCCGAACATCATCCACGCCTCTTCGAGGTGGCGCGTGACGAGCTGAAGCGTCGGGCCCTCCCCATCCTGCTCGGACGCGTGCGCATCCAGCCAGCCGCCCTGGGCGGCGACGTTTCCCTGATCGGCCTCCTGCCGATCGTCAACGACCGCATCGGCGATCCGGCCTTCAACACCGGATCGCATCGGCCGCCAGCGGCGGCCCTGCAGCAAGGAGCAGGCAGCTAAGTGAGCACCCGCATCGGCATCAATGGCTTTGGCCGCATCGGCCGTCAGACGCTCAAGGCCATGCTGGAGCGTCATCCCGACGCGCTCGAGGTGGTGGCCATCAACGACCTGGCGCCCGACGAGACGAACGCCCATCTGTTCAAGTACGACTCCACCTATGGCCGTTTCGACGGCACGGTCGAGGCCGGCGACAACGAGATCGTCATCAACGGGCATGCGGTGAAGTCCTACAGCGAGAAGGACCCGGCCGCGCTTCCGTGGGGCGACCTCGGCGTCGACATCGTGGTCGAGTCAACCGGCATCTTCACCGATGCGACCAAGGCGGCCGCGCATCGCGAGGGCGGTGCCAAGAAGGTCATCATCTCGGCGCCCGCCAAGAACGAGGACGTGACGCTCGTCCTGGGAGTGAACGAGGACACCTACGACCCCGACCGGCACCACATCGTCAGCAACGCGTCGTGCACGACCAACGGGCTCGCCCTGCCGGCGAAGGTCATCTTCGACAGCTTCGGCATCGAGCGCGGCCTGATGACCACGATCCACAGCTACACGAACGACCAGAACGTGCTGGACGTGTTCCACAAGGATCTCCGGCGCGCCCGCAGCGCCGGCCAGAACATCATCCCCACCACCACCGGCGCCGCGAAGGCATTGGCACTCGTGATCCCCGAGCTGAAGGGCAAGTTCGACGGGTTCTCGCTCCGCGTCCCGACCCCGACCGTGAGCGTGATCGACTTCGTGGCCATCACCGAGCGGCCGGTCACGGCCGAATCGGCCAATGCTGCGCTGCGTGCTGCTGCGGACGGGCCGATGAAGGGGCTCCTCGGCTACACCGAGGAGGAGCTGGTGAGCATGGACTTCAAGGGCGACAATCGCTCGAGCATCATCGACGCCGCCTCCACCATGGTCGCCGGACAGAACCTCGTGAAGGTCATCGCCTGGTACGACAACGAGTGGGGTTACTCGTGCCGCGTCGCCGACCTGGCCGCGTTCATGGCCGAACGGCTGCCGGCGTAGCCGATGGACGCCAAGACGGTCCGAGACGTCGACGTCGGCGGAAAGCGGGTCTTCGTCCGCGCCGACCTCAACGTTCCGCTCGATGACAACCGCATCACCGACGACAACCGCATACGCGCCAGCCTGCCGACGATCGTGTACCTGCTCGAGCACGGCGCCAGCGTCGTGCTCGCCAGCCATCTCGGGCGGCCGAAGGGCAAGGTCAACGACGCGCTTCGTCTCCGCCCGGTGGCCGAACGGCTCGGCCAGCTGCTGGGCCGGCCGGTGCGGATGACCGGCGACGCCCTCGGCCCCGGCGTGCAGGTGGCCGTCGACAAGCTCCAGCCCGGCGATCTGCTCCTGCTCGAGAACCTGCGCTTTCACGCCGCTGAGGAGGCGAACGACGCCGAGTTCGCCCAAGCGTTGGCGGGCCTGGCAGACCTCTACGTGAACGATGCGTTCGGCGCGGCGCACCGGGCGCACGCTTCGACCGAGGGCATCACGCACTACCTTCCGGCGGTGGCCGGCCTGCTCATGGAGCGCGAGGTCGACGCCCTGGCCCGGCTGCTGGTGCGGCCCGCTCGACCGTTCCATGCCGTCATCGGCGGAGCAAAGGTCTCCGGCAAGCTCGAGGTGCTCGAGGCTCTGCTGTCGCGCTGCCAGGCGGTGCTCGTGGGCGGCGGCATGGCGAACACCTTCCTGGCCGCCAAGGGGATCGAGCTCGGCAAGAGCCTCGTCGAGGAGGACCAGCTGGACGCCGCGGAGCACATCATGTCGGAGGCTCGCCGCAAGCGCGTCCGGCTCATGCTGCCGACAGACGCGGTCGTCGCACCGCAGATCCACCACCGCGCGAAGGTTCGTACCCTTGCCATCAGCGAGGTTCCCAAGGACATGTTGGTGGTGGACATCGGTCCCGAGACGTTGACGGCCTTCACCGAGCACCTGGCCAAGGCAAAGACGATCTTCTGGAACGGGCCGATGGGCGTGTTCGAGATGCCGCAGATGGCCGAGGGCACGAACGCGATAGCGCGCTTCATCGCCGGGCGAACCGCCAAGGGCGTCGTCACGGTGGTCGGCGGCGGAGACTCGGTCGCAGCGGTCGAGCAGCTCGGCCTCGCCGACAAGATGACGCACGTCAGCACCGGGGGCGGGGCGTCGCTGGAGTTCCTTGAGGGCAAGACCCTGCCCGGCGTCGCGGCGCTGCTGCCGGCCGACGCGGAGATCCAGATGGACGGAGGGTCGAGATGAGCACGCTGATCGAGGACGTCATCGGCCGCGAGATCCTCGACTCGCGCGGCAACCCGACGGTCGAGGTGGACGTGTTCCTGGAGGACGGCGCGGTCGGCACGGCCATGGTCCCGTCGGGCGCGTCAACTGGCGCTCATGAGGCCGTGGAGCTGCGCGACGGGGACCCGGACCGCTATGGCGGCAAGGGCGTGCTCGACGCCGTCCGCAACGTCAACGACACGCTGCGGCCAGAGCTGCTCGGCATCGACGCGGTGGACCAGGTCAGCCTGGATCGTCTGCTCATCTCGATCGATGGCACGCCGAACAAGTCGCGCCTCGGCGCCAACGCGCTGCTCGGCGTCAGCCTGGCCGTGGCGCACGCCGCGGCCGAGTCGGTCGGGTTGCCGCTCTTCCGCTATCTGGGAGGGGCCGGGGCCCGGACGCTGCCCGTCCCGCTCGTCAACATTCTCAACGGCGGCAAGCACGCGATCGACTCCACCGACTTCCAGGAGTTCATGATCGTTCCACTCGGTGCGCCGAGCTTCCGCGAGGGCCTGCGCTGGGCTGCCGAGACGTTCCATGCGCTGGGCAAGCTGCTGCACGAGCAGGGGTTCGCCACCACCGTCGGCGACGAGGGCGGCTACGCGCCGAGCCTGGGGAGCAACGAGGACGCCATCGCGGCCGTGTTGACCGCCATCGAGCGCGCCGGGTACGCGGCCGGTGAGCAGATCGCCATCGCCCTCGACCCCGCGACCACCGAGCTGTACTCCGACGGCCGATATTCGCTCGCCCGGGAGGACCGGACGCTCACCGGGTCAGAGCTCATCGACTTCTGGGCCGACTGGCTCGATCGCTATCCGATCGTGAGCCTGGAGGACGGGCTGGCCGAGGACGATTGGAGTGGCTGGGCGGAGCTGACGAGCCAGCTGGGTGACCGGGTCCAGCTCGTTGGCGACGATCTCCTGGTAACGAACACCGAGCGCCTGGCGCGGGCCATTCGCGAGCGCGCGGCGAACAGCATTCTGGTCAAGCTCAACCAGATCGGGACGCTGACGGAGACCATCGAGGCGGTCGAGATGGCGCAGCGCGCGGGGTGGACCGCCGTCGTGAGCCACCGCTCCGGCGAGACCGAGGACACCACCATCGCCGACCTGGTCGTCGCCATGAATGCCGGTCAGATCAAGACCGGCTCCATCAGCCGATCCGAGCGGATCGCAAAGTACAACCGCCTGCTGCGGATCGAGGAGGAGCTGGGCGACGCCGCCGAGTACGCGGGCGCCGCGGCCTTCCGCCGCTGAAAGGAACGACCCCCGGTGCACCGGGGGTCGTCGACGTATCCGCGCGCGCGCCTCTCAGCTGTCGGAGCTGTCTCCGTCGGTCGACTTCGCGCGGCGACGCGCGGCGGCCGCGTCGCGACTGGCACGTGTGACGGCGACCTTCGCCTTGCCGGCCGCCGTGCGCGGCCGATCGGCGGCCTTGCCGGCGGCGGCCTTCGATGCCTTCGATGCGGCGACCTTCTTGCGCTGGGCGGTTTTGCTCGCGGCCGTCCGCTTCTTCGCGGTGGCCGTCGCCCCGGAAGCCGCGCCGTCGAGCAGATGGGCGGCGTTGACCTTCGCCATGAGCCGGCTCTTGCGACGAGCGGCATTGTTCGGATGCAGGATGCCCTTCTCGGCGGCCTTGTCGAGCGCGCTGATCGCGGCCGCGACGGCCTCCGGGCCATCCCCGTCCGAGCGCCCGAGGGCGATCTCGGACGCCTGCAGGACGAGCGTCTTCGCCTCGCTCCGGGTGCGGCGGTTCACAGCACGGCGTCGGAGCGACTGGCGCACGCGCTTGAGGGCGGAGGGCGTGCGCGCGCCCTTCCAGGTTCGGGCTGTTCTTGCCACGTGGGGTCCTCAGCTCAAGGTGTAGTCGGCACAGCGACGCCCACTCGCGATGGGCGCCTGCGGAGCACCGGAGTATAGCAGTGAGCCTCCACAAGGACCACTCGACAGATCGGCGGACAGCGGCGACAATCCGCGCGACGCAGTTCGGCGCGCCTGTACCCTGACGCCCAACATGGTCCACTGAGGAGACAACCTGCGAGAGGGGAGTGCGACGTCCGTGTGCCATCGGACGGCGCCGGTTCGTGGCTTGATCGGCAACGGTCGCGCACGACAGAACGTCTTCCCAAGCAAGCTGCCATGACCACCGCAACGCTCCCGCGCCGCTTCATGCGTCCCGTCGCCACCGCGCCAGCGCGGCGCTCGATGCTCATCGGCTTCGGCGCGACCCTCGCGCTGGGCCTCCTGCTCCTCCTCGGTATGGCGACCGCGATCGGCGCATCCGCCGGCGCGAACGTCCTGCGCGGCGTCACCGTGGGGGGCGTTCCGGTGGGTGGGCTGACTCGGGCACAGGCCGCCGAGCATCTCGTGGCCCAGCTTCCGTCCCTCGCCGCCGGCGAGGCCGTGATCCGTGTCGCTGACATGGAGCAGCGGGTCGCCTACGCCGATCTCGGCCGCGGCTACGACATGGACGCGATGCTGGACTCCGCGTTGTCAGTCGGGCGCGGGGGCAACCCCCTGGCCGACGGCATCAGCCGCCTGCGGACGCTCGCACATGCCACGGCGTTGCCGGTCGTCGTGCATGCCTATGACGACGACGCGCTTGCCTCGATCTCCGCGTCGGTTGCCGAGGCGGTGAGCCATCCGCCGGTGGAAGGAGCGGTGCTCCGCGACGGCACCGCGTTCACGGTCCGTACCTCCGAGCTCGGCATCGTCGTGGATGCCGAAACGGTCAGCGCTGCACTGGCAGCTGCGGTCGATTCGCCCGACCCCGCGGACGTGGTGCTCGAGCTTTCGCCGGCCACCGTCGCGCCGATCGTCGACACCGAGATGGCCGAGACGGCGGCCGCCGCGGCGACCGCGATGGTGGACGATCTCGAGCTCGGCATTCCGGGCGCGGACCAGGAGTCCCTTCCGCTCGACGCGGAGACGATTGCGAGCTGGATCAGCTTCGGGCCGGAGGCAGAGCTGTCGTATACCGCGCGGCTGGACACGGGCGCTGTCGCCACGGCGGTCGGCGCGCTCGCCGAGGACATCAACCAGGACGCGATCAACGCGCAGATCGCCGTCGGCGCCGGTGGCGGCCTGGGCGGGGTCATCGCCGGCCAGGAGGGCAGAGCCCTCAACGTCGATGAGACGGTCGCCGGCCTCGTCGACGCGCTGAAGGAGCGCGCCGCGGGTGGATCGGTCGCCTCGCTGGGGCTCGCCGTCGACGTCACCGAGCCGTCGTTCACCACCGCCGAGGCGGAGGCGCAGCTCCCGCAGATGCAGATGATCTCGAGCTGGACGACCTACTACGTGCCTGGCGACGGCAACGGCTACGGCAACAACATCAACATCCCGGCGCGCGACATCGACGGTCGCAACCTTGCACCCGGCGAGACGTTCAGCTTCTGGGGCAGTATCGGTCCGGTCACGGTCGAGCGCGGCTTCCAGTACGGCGGCGTCATCATCGGTGGCCGCAGCGTGGCGGGCGGCGCCATCGGCGGCGGCATCTGCTCGACCTCGACCACCATTTTCAACGCCGCGCTGCGAGCCGGCCTCGAGATGGGCGTCCGCGCCAACCACTACTACTACATCGACCGCTATCCCGACGGCCTGGACGCAACCGTCTACATGGACGACAACTTCGTCCAGGACATGACGTTCACCAATGACACCGACAACGTCATCGTCATCCGGGGCTTCGGCGGCAACGGCTTCGTCACGTTCCAGCTGTGGAGCATTCCGACCGGTCGCAGCGTGGTGATCACCAACCCGGTGACCAGCAATCACCGCGTCGCCGCCGATACGACCGTCGTCGATGGCAGCATGGCGCCGGGCACGAGCCGCCGCGTCGAGTACCCGCACAACGGTCACGACGTCAGCCGCACGCGCTACGTCTACGACGCCAACGGCAACCTCATCCACCAGAACACGTACTTCAGCTCATATCGAACGGTTAACGGCATCGTCGCTGTCGGGCCTGCCGTCGCGGTGCAGGCGGCCCCCGAGCCGCCCCCGCCCGCGCCACCGGCCGACGGCGGCGCCGGAGACGCACCACCGCCGACCGAGCCGGCCCCGCCCCCGACGACTCCGTAGCCGGCAGCCCGCCACGGCGCCGGCGCGGCCGATGACGGAGCTCTCCAGTAGACTTCGGCCCCGTGATCCCCCCGGAGCGCATCCGCAACTTCAGCATCGTCGCGCACATCGACCACGGGAAGTCGACGCTGGCCGACCGCCTGCTCGAGGTGACCCACACCGTCGAGGGGCGCCAGATGCAGTCGCAGGTGCTCGACTCGATGGATCTCGAGCGTGAGAAGGGGATCACCATCAAGGCCCGCGCCGTGCGGCTGCACTACGACGCCGCCGATGGCCAGACCTACGCGCTCAACCTGATCGACACGCCCGGCCACGTCGACTTCACCTACGAAGTGAGCCGATCCCTTCAGGCCTGCGAGGGCGCCATCCTGGTGGTGGACGCGACGCAGGGCATCGAGGCACAGACCCTCGCCAACGTCCACCTGGCCATGGCGCAGAACCTGACCATCATCCCGGTCATCAACAAGATCGACCTTCCCAGCGCCGATCCCGAGATGGTCATGGACGAGCTGGAGGAGACGCTCGCCATCCCGCGCGAGGAGGTCCTGCTGGTCAGCGCCAAGGAGGGCACGGGCGTGACCGAGATCCTCGAGGCGATCGTCTCGCGCGTCCCGGCGCCAGCGGCCGATGCCCGCGCGCCGTTGCGCGCCCTCGTGTTCGACAGCCACTACGACCAGTACAAGGGCGTCGTCGCCTACGTCCGCCTGGCGGCCGGCACCCTCCACGACCACGATCGGATCCGCTTCATGGCCACCGGCGCCGAGTCGGAGATTCTGGAGCTCGGCTACTTCCGGCCGCAGCCGGTGCCGACGAAGCGACTCACCGCCGGCGAGGTCGGGTACGTGGCAACCGGTTTGAAGAGCATCCGGGAGGCACAGGTCGGCGACACCCTGACCGATGCCGTCGCCCCCGCCCCGGAGCCGCTGCCGGGCTACAAGGAGCCATTGCCGCTCGTCTTCGCCGGGCTGTACCCGCTGCGCGGTGACGACTACCCGGAGCTGCGCGACGCCCTTGACAAGCTGCACCTCAACGACGCGGGCTTCGTCTACGAGCCGGAGTCATCGGCCGCGCTGGGCTTCGGGTTTCGCTGTGGCTTCCTGGGGCTGCTGCATATGGAGATCACCCAGGAGCGCCTCGAGCGCGAGTTCGACCTCGACCTCATCGCCTCCGCCCCGAGCGTCGAGTACCACGTCAAGCTCCTGCACCGCGAGCACGAGATCGAGGTCGACAACCCCGCGCAGATGCCGGACGTCGGCGAGATCGAGCGGATCAGCGAGCCGTGGGTCGCAGCACAGGTCATCACGCCGACCGAGTACATCGGGCCGCTCATGGAGCTGGCGACCGGGCGGCGCGGTGAGTTCCAGAACATGGAGTACCTCGACCCGACGCGGGTGAACCTCCACTTCGAGATGCCACTCGGCGAGCTGATCATCGATTTCTACGACCAGCTCAAGAGCCGATCATCCGGATACGCCAGCCTCGATTACCAGTACATCGGCTACCGCGAGGGTGACCTCGTCAAGCTCGACGTCCTGGTCAGCGGCGAGCCGGTCGATGCGCTGAGCCTGATCGTGCATCGGTCGAACGCCTATCGATCCGGGAAGGCGCTGGTGGAGAAGCTCAAGGAGCTGATCCCGCGCCAGATGTTCGAAGTGCCGGTCCAGGCCGCCATCGGCTCGCATATCATCAGCCGCGAGACGATCCGGGCCATGCGCAAGAACGTCCTCGCCAAGTGCTATGGCGGGGATGTCACGCGCAAGCGCAAGCTCCTCGAGAAGCAGAAGGAAGGGAAGCAGCGCATGAAGCGGATCGGCTCGGTCGAGATTCCGCAGGAGGCCTTCCTCGCCGTGCTGCGCATGAACGAAAGCGCCGGATGAGCTTCTTCGACTCGTTGCGCCTGGCCATCGCGCTGGGCCTGACGCTCTTCCTCGTCCTTTTGAGGTTCGACTCGGAGCGCATCACGCGCTCGGATTACTTCCGCTACCGGACGCCCTGGATGGGACCGGTCAGCTACTACATCCTCGTCATCGGCTTCGCGATCGGCATCGCGGTGATCCTGCCCTCGGGGCGCAACCAGCTGTTCCTGACCGGCGGCGAGACCGGCGCGATGCTGCCGGTGATGCTGCTGTTCGTCATGGTCGCGCTCCTGAACGGCGTGGCGCTGGCGTTCCTCCGCTATGGCAGCATCCTGCCCCTGCCGGTCGAGCTCTTGCCGTCCCGCGTGCTGGGCGCTGCGGCCAACGCGCTCAGCGAGGAGCTCCAGTTCCGCTCGATCGTCCTGGGCATGCTGCTGTTCGCGGGCGTGCCGACCGGCTGGGCGATCGCGCTCCAGGCGTTCGTGTACGGCCTCGCCCATCGGCGGCTCTGGCGGGACCGCGACTGGTATTTCCTGGCCGGGTCCGTCCTGCTTGGCTGGGCGGCCGGCGTGGCCACGGTCGAAACCGGTTCGGTCATCCCGGCCATCGTCGGTCACTTCGCGGTGACGATGTCCCTCTTCGCCTTCGCCGGAGGGCGCCTGCGCCAGCGACCGATCTGAGCTCGGACCGTCGGCGGGGCGAACAAAGTCGTCTGGCAGCGGTCCTACACTGCGCCGATGACGGCGCCGCACCACCTGTACGTTCACGTCCCCTTCTGCCGGCTGGTGTGCGCCTACTGCGACTTCGTGACGGTCGGCGGCCGCGCTGACGACATCCCGCGCTACACCGATGCGCTGCTCGCCGAGATCGCCATTCGACCGGCGCCCGGCGAGCTTCGGACGATCTACTTCGGCGGCGGCACGCCATCACTGCTCACGGCCGAGCAGGTGGCCGCGATCATCGACACGGCGCTCGGCCGCTGGGGCAGCACCACCGTCCAAGAGGTGACGCTGGAAACGAACCCGAGCGCCCGCGAGGCGCCTGACTGGGCAGGCCTGCGTGCCGCAGGTGTCACGCGCATCAGCCTTGGCGTCCAGTCGCTGCGCGACGAGGATCTCCACGCACTGGCCCGCGGCCACACGGCGCACGAGGCACGCATGGCCTTGGCCGCGGCGCGCTCCGCGGGGTTCGACAACATCAGCATCGACCTCATCTACGGCATCCCCGGACAGTCGCTTGACGACTGGCGCGAGGGGCTGGAGATGGCGATCGCCCTGGATCCCGATCACCTCAGCTGCTACGCGCTGCAGCTCGCCCTGGAGCCGGACGAGTGGGCCGCACCACCTCGTCCGGGCGCGCTGCGCTGGCGCACCCGCATGGCGCCGCGCCAGGACGAGTCGCTGGCGGCCGACCAGTACCGCCTGGCCGAGCGCTTCCTGGCCGATACCGGCTACCGGCACTACGAGCTCAGCTCCTGGGCGCGCCCCGGGCGGCAGTCTCGGCACAACGCGGCGTACTGGTCGCGCCGGGCATACACCGGCGTCGGCGCCGGAGCGCATTCGTACGACGGGTGCGCCGTGCGATCCTGGAACACCCGCGACATCGACGCGTACCTGGAGGGCATCGAATCCGGGGAACGCCCGCTGGCGGGCCACGAGACGCTCGACGAGGACACGCGCGCCTTCGAGGCCGTCGCCCTCGGCCTGCGGCGGGTCGACGGCATCAGCCGTCGGGCGTTCGAGGCCGAGTTCGGGACGGATCCAATGGAGCGGTACGCCGACGCCGTCGCTGACGGTCGGCGCACGGAGCTCCTGGAGGCCGACGGCGACGTGCTGCGGCTGTCGGCTCGAGGACGCCTGCTTGCCAGCGAGGTGCTGGTGGCCTTCGCGCCATGATGCTGCCGCTCCGGGTCCTGCGCGGCGTGGCGGACGGATCCATCGATCGAGCGTTCCGGCGCTGGGATCGGCCAAGGGTGAAGGCGGGAGGCCGGCAGCGAACAGCCCTGGGCGTCGTCGGCTTTCCCTCGGTCGAGGTCGTCGCACGCGAAGAGCTGGCCGAAGGGGACGCGTCGCGCGCTGGCTTCGCCTCGCTCGAGCGCCTGCTCACCGTTCTCGATCACCGGCCGGAGCGGCCGATCTTCCGCATCGGCCTCGAGCTCGTCGGGCCTGACCCACGCGTTGCGCTGCGAGAAGCCCTCCCCAGCGACAAGGAGCTCAACGACATCGTCCGCCGGCTGGACCGCCTGGACCAGGTGAGCCGGCATGGACCGTGGACACGGGCGGTGCTGACCGCCATCGGTGAGCGGCCAGGGACGCCTGCGGTCGAGCTGGCGGCTTCGTTCGGGCGCGAGAAGATGCCGTTCAAGCTCGACGTCCGCAAGCTGAAGGAGCTCGGCCTGACCGAGAGCCTGCGCCCCGGTTACCGGGTGTCACCCAGAGGGGAATCCGTGCTCGCCCGGCTCCGCCGGCGGCGTTGACACTGCCTTCCGCAGAGCGGTACCATGCCGTCGAGCACTCGTTAGCACTCTACGCGTGAGAGTGCCAAACCCACCGCCAGGAGGCGTGATGACCGACGAACGGATTGCGCGCGAGCGCGCCCGCGGCGGCCGCCCGGCCGTCGAGCTGACCGATCGGCAGCGATCGGTGCTGCGCGCTGTCGTCGAGGACTACGTCCTCACCGCCGTGCCCGTCGGGTCCAAGTCACTCGTGTCGCGCTATGGATTGGGCGTCTCTCCGGCGACGGTCAGGAGCGCCATGGCGGAGCTCGAGGCGCTGGGGCTGCTCAGCCACCCGCACACCAGTGCCGGACGGGTGCCGTCCGACCTCGGGTATCGGCTCTACGTCGAATCGCTGATGCGCGAGGCGGAGCTGGACACGACCGACCGGCTCATGATCCGGCACCAATTCAGCCAGGTACAGCTGACGAGCAACGAATGGCTGCGCCTGGCCGCATCGATCCTCGCGGGCAGCACCCGATCCGCCGCGGTCGTCACGCCGGCGCGGTCGCGCCGCGCGCGTTTCGGCCACGTCCAGCTGGTTGCGCTGGCCGACGGGACGCGGCTGCTGGTGCTCGTGCTGGCCGACGGCAACGTCAGTCAGCGACGGCTCGACCGGTACGCGCTGGAGCGTGAGCTGCCCGACGAGGCGCTCGACCAGGCGGCGCTCGATGCCGCGGCCGCCCTGCTGAACACCGAGCTCGCCGGGCTGTCGGCGCCGCAGGTCCGCCGACGGGCCGCGAAGCTGCCCGCGCTGGCGGCGCACATCGGCCAGGTCGTCTCCGGACAGCTCGAGGAAGCCGATGCGGTGGTGGTGGAGGAGGTCTTCACCGACGGCATCGTCAACGTCCTCGAGCAGCCGGAATTCGCGGAGGGAACGAAGCTGCGGCCGATCCTCGAGGTCATCCAACGCTCCGACTTCCTCGAGCAGCTGGTGCCGGTGCTGACCCGCCGGGGCGGGGTGCACGTGATCATCGGCCACGAGAACACGAACGACGCGATGCACGAGGTGAGCCTCGTCTTCGCTCCGTACGGTGCACCGGATCGGGCACTCGGCCTGCTAGGGGTACTTGGTCCGACACGAATGCGCTACCCGCGCGCCATCCCGACCGTGCGGTACATCTCAACGCTCATGAACGAGCTCATCAACAGCGAGTACGGCGAACCCCAATGACCGATCAACGCACAAATGGAGAAGGGAACGGCGGCGCAAAGCCGCAGACCAAGACGCGCGCGCAGGAGCGTGTCGAGGCGATCAAGACGCCATCCCGGCTGGAGCTGGCCGAGCGCATCGAGCAACTCGAACGTGAGCTGGCCGAGGTGCGCGCCAAGAACGAGGAGCACCTTTACAACTGGCAGCGCTCGGCGGCCGACTTCGCGAACTTCAAGCGTCGAACCGACGAGGAGCGCGCCACGGTCGGCCAGTTCAGCAACGCGATTCTGATCGGCAAGCTCCTGGCCGTCCTCGACGACTTCGATCGTGCCCTCGAGAACGTGCCCGAGGACGCGCACGACCCATGGATCGAGGGCGTCAGGCTGGTCGATCGGAAGCTCAGGACGGTGCTCGAGAGCGAGGGCGTCGAAGCGATCGAGGCCGTCGGGCAGCCGTTCGACCCCAACCTGCATGAGGCGGTCGTGCACGAGCCGACCGACGACCACCCCGACAACCAAGTGATCGGCGAGCTGCAGCGCGGCTACCGGCTGCACGACCGGGTCATCCGGCCGAGCCTCGTCCGAGTGGCGAACAACCCGAAGGAGCACTGACGACACATGGGCAAGATCATCGGCATCGACCTGGGCACGACGAACTCCGTCGTTGCCGCCATGGAGGGCGGCGAGCCGCAGGTCATCACCAACGCGGAAGGCGGCCGCATCACCCCATCGGTCGTCGCCTTTGCCAAGAGCGGGGAGCGGCTGGTCGGCCAGGTCGCCAAGCGACAGGCCATCACCAACCCCGAGAACACCATCTTCAGCATCAAGCGCTTCATGGGTCGCCGCTTCGACGATCCCGAGGTCCAGCACAGCAAGGACCTCGTGCCGTACGAGGTGATGAAGGACCCCAAGTCGGATGGCGTCGTCGTCAAGCTCGCCAACGGCAAGACCTTCAGCCCGCCCGAGATCAGCGCGATGATCCTCCAGAAGCTGAAGGGCGACGCCGAGGCCTACCTTGGCGAGAAGATCACCGAGGCGGTCATCACCGTCCCGGCCTATTTCGACGACACGCAGCGCCAGGCGACCAAGGATGCCGGGCGCATCGCCGGGCTGGACGTCAAGCGCATCGTCAACGAGCCGACCGCATCGGCCCTCGCCTACGGGCTCGACAAGGAGAAGGACGAGAAGATCGCCGTCTACGACCTGGGCGGCGGCACCTTCGACATCAGCATCCTCGAACTGAGTGAGGGCGTGTTCGAGGTCCGCTCCACCAACGGCGACACGCACCTCGGCGGCGATGACTTCGACCAGCGCGTCATCGACTGGCTCAGCGAGGAGTTCAAGAAGTCCGAGGGGATCGACCTGTCGAAGGACCGCATCGCGCTCCAGCGCCTCAAGGAGGCCGCCGAGAAGGCGAAGATCGAGCTGTCGAGCACGACCAGCACAGAGATCAACCTGCCCTTCATCAGCGCCGATGCCTCCGGGCCGAAGCACCTCGTCACCAATCTGACGCGCGCCAAGCTCGAGGACCTCGTGGCGGACCTCATCAACCGCACCGCGGACCCGGTCAAGAAGGCACTGGCCGATGCCGGCATGAAGCCCGGTGACATCGACGAGGTGATCCTCGTCGGCGGCATGACCCGCATGCCGGCCGTGGTCGAGGCGGTCAAGAAGATGTTCGACGGCAAGGAGCCGCACAAGGGCGTCAACCCCGACGAGGTGGTGGCGGTCGGCGCGGCGATCCAGGCCGGCGTCCTGGGCGGGGAGGTCAAGGACGTCCTGCTACTCGACGTGACGCCGCTCTCGCTGGGCATCGAGACCATGGGCGGCGTGGCCACGAAGATGATCAACCGCAACACGACCATCCCGACGTCGCACACCCAGATCTTCTCGACCGCGTCGGACAACCAGCCGTCGGTCGACATCGTCGTCCTCCAGGGCGAGCGTGAGATGGCCGCCGACAACAAGAAGCTGGCGACCTTCCGCCTCGACGGCATTCCACCGGCCCCCCGCGGCGTGCCGCAGATCGAGGTCACCTTCGACATCGATGCCAACGGCATCCTGAACGTGGCCGCCAAGGACAAGGCCACCAACAAGGAGCAGAAGGTGACGATCACCGCCTCCTCGATGCTCGCCAAGGACGACGTCGACCGCATGGTGCGCGAGGCGGCCGAGCACGCCGAGGAGGACCGCGCGCGTCGCGCGGCGACCGAGTCGCGCAACGAGGCTGACGCGCTGGTCTACCAGGGCGAGCGCCTCCTCAAGGACCTCGACGACAAGCTGTCGGACGAGGAGAAGGCGGAGGTCAACACGCGCATGGACGCCGTTCGCGAGGCGCTCAAGGGCGAGGACACCGGCGTCATCGACTCGACCAAGTCACAGCTTGCCGAGGTGCTCCAGCGCATCGGCACCAAGGCCTACGAGCCCACGCCGGAGGGTGGTGACGGTGGCAATGGCGCCGGTCCGTCCGGCGACGGGGAAGCGCCCACCGAGGACGAGGGGGAGACGATCGAGGGCGAGTACAAGGAGGTCTGACGCTCGTCACTCCTCCGGGTCAGCGTAGGGCGAGGCCGGGCCGCGAGGTCCGGCCTCTCCGTATCGGGTTCGAATCTGGCCGTGGCGCCGCCCGCCCCGGCCGGGGCTCAACTCGTCGGCTGGGGCTGCGTGCACATCGGGCAACGGCGCGCGACGAATGGGATCTCCGACGCGCACTCGGGGCAGGTCTTCGTGGTCGGCGTCTCTTCTCCGCCCCGCTGCCGGCGCTCCTCGAGCGCGTTGAGCGGCGCGATGACGAAGAAGTAGATGGCCGCCGCGATGAGCAGGAACGCGAGCAACGCGTTGAGGAAGAGGCCGTAGTTCACCGTCGCCTTGCCGACGCTGAAGGAAAGCTCGGCAAAGTTGGGAAGCCCGAAGACGCCGAGCAACGGCGTCAGGATGTCGGTGACGAAGGACGTGATGACCGCGCCGAAGGCAGTGCCGATGACGACCGCCACGGCGAGGTCGACGACGTTGCCGCGCATGATGAACTCGCGGAATCCGCTGAACATGGGTCCTCCTCCGATGCGTCTCGAGGGGCACGGTGTCGTGCGCGAGTATAGGCACCGCTAGACTCGGATCCGATGCGTCTTGCCACCTGGAACGTCAACTCGCTCAAGGCCCGCCTGGACCGTGTCCTGGCGTGGACGGAGCGCCACGAACCCGACGTGCTCTGCCTCCAGGAGACGAAGCTGATTGATGCCCAGGCGCCGCTGATGGACTTTCGCGCCCTCGGCTACGACCTCGTCCATCACGGCCCCGGCCGATGGAACGGCGTCGCCATCGCGTCGCGCATCGGGATCGCCGATGTCGCGGCCGGCCTGCCGGTCCGCGACGACTGGACCGATGACGGCGGCCGCTTCCTGGCCGCCACGTGCGGGCCGATCCGCGTGGCCTCGATCTACGTGCCGAACGGCCGAGTCGTCGACTCCGAGTTCTACCTCGAGAAGCTCGAGTGGCTGGCGAGGCTATCGGTCTGGCTGGACGACAACGACCCCACGACCGAGCTGGCGATCTGCGGCGACTACAACGTCGCTCCAGAGGACATCGATGTCTGGGATCCGCAGGCGGCCCACGGTGGCACCCACGTCTCGCCGCGCGAGCGGGCGGCCGTCGCGAAGCTGCGCGAGTGGGGGATGGTCGACATCGTCCGCCAGTTCCACCCGGAGCCGGGCTTCTTCAGCTGGTGGGATTACCGTGCGGGGCACTTCCACAAGAACTTCGGCATGCGTATCGACCACGTGTACGTCACGCCGCCGCTGGCCGCTCGCGCCGTCGCGGCGGAGCGGGATCGCGAGGCGCGCAAGCCCTCGACCTATCCGGGCATCCCGTCCGACCATGCCCCGCTCATCGTCGACTTCGACTTCGACCGATGACCGGGAGCATCACGCCGTACCTCATCATCGACGGCGCCGCGAACGCCATCGACTGGTACCGCAGTGTGCTGGGCGCCGAGGAGATCTCGCGCATGACCGGTGGGGCCGGGCGCATCGCGCATGCCGAGATCCGCATCGGCGGCTCGCCGCTCTTCATCGGCGACGAGCACGTCCACTACGAGGACATCCATGGACCGATGCGGATCGGTGGCACGCCGGTCTACCTGGACCTCGAGACCGATGACGTGGCCGGGGCATTCGAGCGCGCCATCGCGGCGGGCGCGACGGCGATTCGTCAGCCGACCGATCCGTCGATGCCGATCCAGAGCGCGAAGTTTCGCGACCCGTTCGGCCACATCTGGCTGCTGACGCGGTCAGGCGGCCAGACGGCGTAGGGCGCCGGCGACATCACGGCCGGGCCGCGTGCGTGGCCACGTCACCTTCGTCGCGCCCACGAAGCATCGGTAGGCTTCGACGGCATCGCGCAGCGCCGGTACGAAGCGAGGCTCCTCCATCGGTGAGAAGTCCGGCTCGAACCAGATCCCGAGGATCGCGAGCGTCTTCGACTTGCGGTCGAGTCGCGGCTCGATGCGACCGACGAAGCGATCGCCGAAGAGCATCGGCAGGACGTAGTAGCCCCATCGCCGCTTCGGCTCCGGCACGTAGACCTCCCACAGGTAGTCGAATCCCCACAGCTCGCGGAGCATGCGCCGATCCCAGATCAACGGGTCGAGCGGCGCGAGGAAGCTGATGGCCGGCGCCGGCAGCGAGCCGGGATCGGCGGTGCGCTCGAGGATCGGCTCTTCCTCGGCGATCAGGTAGCGCGTGTATTTGAGTCCCTCGACGTCGACCGGAATCAGGCGGCCTTCGGCGACGAGCCGTTCGGTTCGTCGCTTGCGCTCGGCGGTCGTGCCGGCGCTGTACATCACCTCGGTCTGGGTGCCCACCGGCGTCGTCAGTCCGACGGCCCGGTATCGGCTCAGCAGGCGATGCGCCAAGGCGTCCTCCTCCGACTCCTTCCGCCCGAGGAGGTCGCGTGGGACGAGACGCTCGATGAGGTCGTAGTAGCGACGGTTGCCATCGCGCCGCGCGATGCCGATGCGGCCGGTGACGAACAGCGCCTCCATCACCGCGCGGCTGGCGCGCGTCGGCGCCCACCACCAGTCGACGGCGTGGCCGTGCTCGCTGAAGGCCGCGGTCGAGAGCGGCGCATCGGTCCGGAGCCGGCGCAGGATGGCCTGAGCGACATCGGCCTGGTCCTTGAGGATCCCGTCGTCGTAGGCGGCCGTGTTGCGCTGCCAGGTGATGCGGTAGTGCGGCAGCTCGTGCATCGGCACCAGGTTGAGGCTCTTGTTGTAGAGCTCGATCAAGCGCCGGTCTGGCCCGTACAGCCACTGCTCGCACCACTCGCGCCGGTAGTTCCGGATGCGCGCGTGCAGCACGAGGTCGTGATTGCGGGCGCCCGGCACTTCGAGCGGGTCGAACTGGAGGAGGCCGAGCCGTTCGACGGCGGCCAGGACCGACTCCGGCTCGGCTGGAAGCGAGCGTGGCGGCACGAGGAGATGCCGCGACACCAGGAAGCGTCGCGCGTGGTTGGCGGAGATCTGGAGGGTTGCCATGTGCGGCCGATGCTAGCCGCCGATCCTGACAGCGAGTGGCAGCATTTCCGGGCCGTGCCGGCCGCAGTGTTCGAGAGTCTTGAACTGTTGACAGACCCATGCGAGTTGTCCACCGCGCTGGCACTCGCAACACAAGAGTGCCAATTGGTATGATGCCGCCGCCATGGCGGTCAAACGCGACTACTACGACGTGCTCGGCGTGCCGCGCGACGCGGACGAGGCCGAGATCAAGCGGGCCTTCCGTCGCCTCGCCCAGCGCCACCATCCCGACGTCGACAAGGGCGATGGCGCGGAGGAGCGCTTCAAGGAGCTGAACGAGGCGTATCGGGTGCTGTCCGATCGGCAGCGCCGCAGCGCGTATGACATGTTCGGCCACGCCGGTGTCGAGGGTGCCGCGGCCGGTGGCTTCGAGGGCTTCGGTGGTGGCTTCGGCCCATTCGGCGATATCTTCGACGCGTTCTTCGGCGGCGCACCGGCCGGCACCCGGCGCCGTCAGCGCGTCGTGGCGGGGGCCGACCTGCGCTACGACCTGACGATCGACTTCGCGGAGGCGGTCTTCGGGGTCACCAAGGAGATCCACTTCCCGACGCTCGTGACGTGCCCGCGCTGCGAGGGCGCCGGCGGCGAGCCGGGCACCGAGCCGGAGACGTGTCCGGACTGTAACGGCACGGGCGAGCAGCGCCGGGTGGCGCAGACGATCCTGGGCCAGATGGTGAACATCGTGGCCTGCCCGCGCTGTCGCGGCGAGGGCCGGATCATCGCGACGCCGTGCACCGAGTGCGGCGGCGACGGGCGCGTGCGCGAGGAACGCACTCTCCAGGTCAGCATCCCGGCCGGGATCGACGACGGTCAGCGCATCGCGCTCGAGGGCGAAGGCGAGGCCGGGCCGCGCGGCGGCCCGAACGGCGACCTGTACGTGGCGGTGAAGGTGCGCGCGCACCCCAAGCTCATGCGCCGTGGCACGGAGCTCTACCACGAGCTGCCGATCACCTTCCCGCAGGCGGCGCTCGGTGCGACGCTCACCGTGCCAACGGTCGAGGGAAGCGAGGAGATCGAGATCCCGGGCGGTGCCCAGTCGGGCCACGAGGTGCGCCTGCGCGGCAAGGGCGTGCCGCGCCTGCGCGGCGCCGGTCGCGGCGACCTCCACGTCATCGTGAACGTCGTGGTGCCGTCGAAGCTGTCGAAGCGCGAGCGTGAGCTGCTCACCGAGCTCAACGAGATCAGCGAGCCGGCGTCCCTGCCGAAGAGCGGCGCCTCGGTGTTCGATCGTCTGCGCGACCTCTTCACCTAGCTCGCCGATGCGCTGGCTGGAGCTGAGCGTCGAGGCCGATGTGGAGGCCGTCGAGGCCGTCTCCGAGATCCTCGGCCGCGTCGCCGATGGCACCGCGGTCCAGCCGACGCGCCTCATCCGGGATCCCGGTGACGAGCTCTCCGCTCGCGCCGACCTCGCCGCCCCCTTCGTGGTGACCGCTCACGTCGCCGATGGCCCGGACGCGGCCGCAGCCGTCGACCGCACCCAGCGCGCGCTCTGGCACCTCCAGGCGTTCGGCCTGCGTCCTATCGCATCGCTGCGCGTTCGCCCCGTGGACGACGCTGACTGGACCGATGCCTGGAGGGAGCATTACGTCGCGCAGCGCATCGGCCGCGTGATCGTCGTGCCGTCCTGGGCCCCGGACCGGCCCGCGGATGGCGAGGTTGCGATCACCCTCGATCCGGGGATGGCCTTCGGCACCGGTCTGCACCCGACCACTCGCGGCTGCCTGGAGCTTTTGCAGGAGGTGTCGCCCATGCCCGCGACGGTGCTCGACGTCGGCTGCGGCTCGGGCATCCTCGCGCTGGCCGCGCTGCGGCTCGGGGCGACGCGCGCCGTCGGCATCGACACCGATCCGTTGGCTGTCGAGGCCGCACGGACGAACGCGGAGCGCAACGACCTTGCCGATCGCCTCGAGGTCCGTCACGGTACGCTCCCCGCGACGGCGCACGACGGGTACCCGTTGGTGCTGGCGAATCTCGTCGCTGCGGTCCTCATCGATCTCGCCCCGCGTCTGCAGGCGCATCTGGCCCCGGGCGGAACGCTGCTGGCAAGCGGCATCATCGAGCCGCGTGCCGACGAGGTGGTCGCTGCCATGCAGGACGCCCGGCTCGAGGTGCGCGACCGGCGCATCGACGGCGAATGGGTGAGCCTGGTCCTGGACGGCCGCCCATGACGCTGCATCGCTTCTTCGTCGCTGCCGGTGAGATGGCCGGCGCCAGCTTCCCCCTGCCGGGGACGATCGAGCGACAGGTCCGGACCGTGTTGCGGATGCGCGACGGCGATCGGCTGGTCCTGTTCTCCGGCGACGGAACGGAGGCCGTCTGCCGGCTGGAGGGTGCCGAGTGCGTGGTGGAGCGGCGCCGCGCCGTCGCGACCGAGCCATCGCATCGGCTCACGATCGTCCAGGCGCTCCTCAAGGGCGACGCCCTGGAGGACGTGGTGCGCCAGGCGACCGAGATCGGCGTCGCGCGGTTTCGCCTGATGGTTGCCGAGCGGTGCGTGGCCCATGACGTGTCGCCGCGCAAGCTGGATCGTCTGCGCTCGATCGCGCGCGAGGCGGCCGAGCAGTCGGAGCGGGGGATCGTGCCGCCCGTCGATGAGCCGATCAGCCTGGCCGACGCCTTCGATGGCCAAAGCGTCCTGCTCTACGAGCGAAACGCCCTGGTGCGCCTCGGCGGTGTCGATCCACCGACGGCGGTCATCATCGGCCCTGAGGGCGGGTTCACCGACGACGAGGTCGGGAGCGCGAAGCGTGCCGGCGTGCGCCTGGCCGGGCTCGGCCCACGGATCCTGCGCTCGCAATCCGTGGCGCCAGCCGCCGCTGCCGTGGTCTTGTCGCGAGCCGGCGACTTCGCCTAGGCTCGAGCCATGACCGCTGATCGCGATCCCGACTGTCTGTTTTGCCGCATCGTCGCCGGTGAGATTCCGTCGGACCGGGTGCTGGAGGACGACGATGTCGTGGCCTTCCGCGACGTGAACCCGCAGGCTCCGACCCACGTGTTGGTCGTTCCGCGACGGCACGTGCCGGACGTCGACACGCTGGCCGACGACGATGCCGGCCTGCTTCCATCTCTCTTCACGGCGGTGCGGCGCGTCGCCGAGCTCGAGAACCTGTCCAAGGGCTACCGGGTCGTGACGAACGTCGGCGCCGAGTCCGGGCAGAGCGTGTTCCACCTGCACCTGCACGTGCTCGGCGGACGGCGGATGGAGTGGCCACCCGGCTGAGCAGCAGTCGCCAACGGCCGCAGTGCTCTTCGCGCACGAAACCCCACCGAGATTGAACAGATAGGCTCCTGCGAGCGCTCTCTAATGCGATCGGTCCAGGTCGGGGCCGACAGCCACGGGTGTGGAGGGACGGGTGCAGGAAGAACTGGTCCGCCAGGCGCAACAGGGAGACGCCGAAGCCTTCGACTCCCTGGCGCGGATGGTGGGCGACCGATGCCTTGCGATCGCGGTGCGGATCCTCCGCGATGTCGGCCTGGCGGAGGACGCCGTCCAGGCGGCCTTGATCACCGGCTGGATCGAGCTCCGATCCCTGCGAGACCCATCCCGCTTCGAGCCGTGGCTCCACCGCATTCTCACCCGCGCGTGCTACGCCGAGGCCAGGCGCCGCACGCGATGGTTCGAGAGCCCGAGGATCCTCCCCGTCGCGGGCGCGTACGGCCCGGACGAGTACCTGAACGTTGACGACCGCGACCTGCTCGAGCGGGCCTTCCGGAGGCTTACCCTCCAGCAGCGCGCCGTCCTCATCTTCCACCACTACCTCGGGCTGTCGATTTCCGAGGTGGCGGAACGGACCGGACTTCCCGTCGGGACTGCGAAGTCCCGCCTGCACTACGCCACGCGGGCGCTGCGGGCCAGCATCGACGCTGACGCCCGGGCTACCGCGACCTCCCAGGAGCGAATGGCATGAACGCGCCGCGAGATCCCGACCGCCTGATTCACGCCTTCCTGCGTGAAGGCGAGGAGCTGCTGCAAGACCCGATCTACGACGCAGTCCGTGCCCAGATTGACGCGAAACGACAACGGGCCTTCATCGGCCCGTGGAGGATCCCCAGCATGAACAGGTTCCTGGCCATCGGCGCCGCGGCGGTCACAGTGCTCGTAGCGGTCGTCATCGGCTCTCAACTCTTCCGATCGCCGAGCAACGTCGGCGGCGGCGGCGACGCGACCCCGACGCCGCAGACCACCTCTCCGACGTCGGCCGAGACCACCCTCGCAGCGGGGAGCTTCACCGCACCCCTCAACGAGTTCGGCGAGGCGATCCAGATCGAGGCCGTCCGGACGGGCGATGACGTCTCCGGCACGATGGAGATCTCCAACCCTGTCGGCGGGGAGGGCGCGTACTCGGTCGACGTGCAATGTGCCGGAAGCACCGACGACGGCGACCTCTTGATCGGCGGGGAGGTGACCGAGTCCACATATCAGGAGTTCATCGAGGATGGCGCATACGTGGTGATCGCGCTCGCGCGCGGCACACCGGCGCGGATCCTGTGGGCGGTCGACGTGCAGCCGGCCGACGACGCCCCGGCGCCCGCGAAAAGCTGCGCTGCCTTCGTCCAGAGCCTGCTCAGCGATGGGTTCATGGATACGGTCGATGTCGTCGGGAGGCCGATTCAGGGCGACCTCGAACTGGGGGAGTAACCCTTGATCGGGTAGGTCCGGTTCACCGGGGCCTCCGCGGCTCCGTGCCGCCACCGTCCCGTGGCAGAGCGGCCACTCGGCCGCTCTGACCGTTCACGGAGTCGCCGTCGCGCTTGGCGTCGCAGACGACGTTGCGTCCGCGTTGATGCGGGTAAGCACCGTGCCACCGAACGGGATCCCGCCGCCTCGTTGCTCCGCAAGCGTCAGCTCGCCGCGTTCTCGGTCGTAGATGAAAGTCAGGCCACCGCCGTTGACGGTGTCGCCGAGGGGAACGTCAGCCCACTCCATGTCGAGCTGGGTGCCAACGATGCGCCCGGTGGCGACGTTCGCAAAACCGCGCTGGCTGGTTGCGCCGGGCTCGATGTCATTCACCTCGGTGCCGAACCACCACACACAGTCGCCGACCTGGCGGACGTAGTACACGCCGGAGTCGTTCCCTGACCAGGCCCCCGTCAGCTCGCCTTCATCGGCCGGGTCGTCGCCGGCGCATCCGATCACGGCGAGATCGGTGAGCACTGCGACGTCAGCCGAGGGGGAAGTCGACCAGGCCGACCGCGGGCCGTTCTCCGCCGGCGAGCGCTCGATTGTGGTCCCACAACCCGCCATCACCAGCGTCAGCGGTAGCGCAGCGAGGACGCGGAACGCGGTCCGGCGACTTGACGTCACGGCAGTGTGTCCTCGTGCTCAATGGGCCTGACGCGCCCTGGGCGCGCGAGCCGGGACGGCAGGATACCGCGCCGGGCAACAACACCGCGGCGATCGAATCTGATGTGCGGGCGGCGTGTGAGCCGCCTGCAATCGTGCGGCCGCTCGATTGACCCCCATCGGTCGCGCTGCTACCCTGCACCGGCTTGCGTGCCCGGCGGGCCAGCCCGCCACGTCCAGATCGGCACGACTTTCGAAGCGGGAAGGAGGCGAGACGTTTGGCAGAAGTCCGCGTGGGCGAGAACGAGACGTTCGAGAGCGCGCTGCGTCGATTCAACAAGAAGATCCAGCAGTCGGGAATCCTGGCTGAGGCACGACGCCGCGAGCACTACGAGAAGCCCAGCGTGAAGCGAAAGCGCAAGGAAGCCAAGAAGCGCAAGGCAACCTCGCGCGCCTAGCCAGACGCCAGCCTCAAACCGATACCGACCCGGCGCAGCGGAGGACCCAGCGAGACCGATGACGCCGGACGCCGATACTTCCCTGACCCTCCAGCAGCGTCTCGAGTCGGCGATGCGCGATTCGATGCGCGCGCGCGACGAGCAGCGAACCCAAACGCTCCGGATGGCGATGGCGGCTGCCCAGAACCAGCGCATCGCGCGCGGCCGCGACCTCACCGACGAGGAGGTTGTCGACGTCCTGACCAAGCAGGTGAAGCAGCGCCGCGAGAGCATCGCGATGTTCCGCGACGCCGGCCGCGAGGACCGCGCCGCGGCCGAGGAGGCCGAGGCGGCCATCCTCGCCGAGTTCCTGCCGGAGCAGCTGTCCGAGGACGAGATCGTCTCGCTGGCCCGAGCCGCCATCGCCGAGACGGGCGCCTCGTCGCCGTCCGACATGGGCCGCGTCATGGGCACGCTCTCGCCACGCACGAAGGGGCGCGCCGATGGTCGCGTGGTGAGCGACGTCGTGCGCCGCCTGCTGGCCGAGGCGTAGCCCATGTTCATCCCACGCACGCTCGCCGAAACCGATGGCCGCCCCGGTCAGGGCGCCATGGCGCGAGCGCTGATCGTGGTCGGGATCATCGCGACGGCGCTGTTCTTCGTGCTGTCGGCGAACATCACCCTCGGCCAGGAGAACCTGGAGGTCGGTCAGATCGCCCCGCGCGACATCCGGGCCCAGCGCGATCAGACGTTCATATCGCCCAGCCGCACGGAGGAGGCCAAGGACGCGGCCGCCGACGAGGTGCGGCCGGTGACTTCGACCATCAAGTCACCGACCGACAACCAGGAGGATCAGCTCCTCGCCTTCGACACCATGTCACGCCGCGTCGTCCGCGTCCTGGAGCTGCGCGACTCAGGCTCGCTCGAAGCCGACGAGGTGATCGGCCGCCTCACCACCGACGCGCCGGCGATTCCGTTCACGCAGCGCGAGGCCGTCGCGGCCATGACGATCGAGCGCTGGGACGCCGTCGCCGCTGCGGCGCGCGTCGCGCTCCAGGCGACCCTCGCCAACACCATTCGCGAGGACGAGCTGTTCGAGACGCGCAATGCCGTGCGCGACCTTGTCACCACCGACCTCGTGGATCCGGAGCGGGCGCTCGCCGGCGACCTCGCGGCGGCGCTGGTGACGGCCACCGAGGAGACCGACGACGAGCTGACTGCGCAAGCGAAGGAGCAGGCCCGCGCCGAGGTGCCGCCCTACGAGGTCACGCTCCAGGCGGGCCAGCGCATCGTCAACGAGGGCGACCCGATCACGGTCGAGCAGTTCGAGATGCTCGACGCCCTGGGCCTGACGCGCCCGCGCGTCGAGCTCGGCACGGTGGTCGGGAACGCGCTCGTGGCGCTCATCATCGCCGCGCTGCTGGTCGGCTACCTGTGGCGCTTCGAGCCGGCCATCTGGTACCGCAACCGGTCGCTGCTGCTCTTCGTGCTCGCCCTGGTGGTGAGCGCCGTCGCCCTGCGCATCGCGGCGGACCGAACGCTGCTGGCGTTCGTGGTGCCGACCTCGGCGACCGTGCTGCTCATCGGCATCCTCCTGCAGGGTGCCTCGGGCGCGGTGATGGCCGGCACGCTGGCCGTCCTGGCCGGGATCATGAACCGCGACGCGCTCGAGCTGACGGTCTACGTCCTGGCCGGCGGCCTTGCCGCGCTGCTCACCATCACGCGCGCGGAGCGACTGAATGCCTTCGTGCGCGTGGCGATGGCCATGGCTGCCGCGAATCTCGCGGTGGTCCTCGCCTTCAGCCTGCTCGATCAGCGCGAGCTGGTGGCGATCGCGCAGCTGGGCGGCGTGGCGCTGGTCAACACGCTGCTGTCCGTCGCCCTGGCCGCCGGCAGCTTCGCGCTGCTGGGCAACGTGTTCGGCATCATGACGATCTTCCAGCTGCTCGAGCTCGCCAACCCGTCGAACCGGCTGCTGCGCCGGCTCCTGCTCGAGACCCCGGGGACGTATCACCACAGCGTCATGGTCGGCAACCTCGCCGAGCGTGCGGCGGAGACGATCGGCGCCGATCCGCTCCTCGCCCGTGTCGCGGCCTACTACCACGACATCGGCAAGATGAAGAATCCGCTCGCCTTCATCGAGAACCAGGCGGGCGTCCACAACATCCACGATGACCTGTCGGCCGAGACGAGCGCCCGCATCATCTCGGGGCACATCCGCGATGGCATCGATCTGGGCTACGAGCACGGGCTGCCGGTCCAGATCATCGGCTTCATCCCGCAGCACCACGGGACGAGCGTGATGACCTTCTTCCATGGCAAGGCGCTGCGCGAGGCGGG
>DASTTX010000071.1:0-27688 GCA_035759945.1 Candidatus Limnocylindria bacterium
GCTCGTTCCCCTGCTGTACGTGCTCGGCTTCACCCAGGCCTCGATCGGCAGCTTCTTCCGACCGGCGCGCGGCGCGATGCTCCCCCACATCATCCCGGCCGAAGGCCTGCCGGCCGCGAACTCGCTGGCGCAGGGCTCTCAGGTTGTCGGCGGCGTGATCGGCGCGGGGATCGCCGGTCTGCTGTTCGGGGTGTTCGGATCGGCGCCCATCGGCTTCGCGATCGACGCAGCGACGTTCCTGATCTCGTTCGCGTTCATCTCCCGCATCGCTGCCAGCGCCGGCGAGATCAGGGGCGAGGAGCATGCAGCCGCCCGCAACGCCGGCATGCTGAGCTCCATCCGCGCCGGCCTCGACGTGGTGCGTGGGTCGCGCGTGCTGGCCGGCATCCTCATGGCGTCGGCCGTCACCATGCTCGGACTCGGCGCCGTGAACGTCCTGTTCGTGCCGCTCATCGTCAACGAGCTGGGCGTGTCGGCCACGTGGATGGCGGGAATCGACCTGGCGCAGACGATCGGCATGCTGGGCGCGGCGGCACTGGTGACGGCCTTGGTCCGGCGCATCGCGCCGACCTCGATCATCACCTTGGGCCTGGTTGGCATCGGCGTCTGCATCGGCCTCATGGCCGGTGTTTCGTCGGTATGGCAGGTGCTGGTGATCCTGGTCGCGGTCGGGCTGTTCGTCACGCCGCTCCAGGCCATGGTCCAGACGCTGGTCCAGACCTCGGCCGGCGATGCGACCCGCGGGCGGGTGGTGTCGCTGCTTCAGGCGGCAACGTCGACCGCATCGGTGACGTCGATGGCGATCGGCGGCGTCATGGCCGACCTGACCAGCGTCCGCACGGTCTTCCTCGCCGCCGGCGTGGTCGTGCTGATGGCCGCCGGCGTGGCGGTCGTCATGTTCCGCGGCGTCCGCCGGCCGGAGCGAGCCATCCCGGCAGCGGCCTAGGCGAGGGCCTCCGCCCGCTCGATCCACCACCTGGCGCCGATGCGTCGCGCGTGCGCGAGGGCGTCCATGGCCTGGGCCGATGCATCCGCGCCGGACGCCCGCGCCACCCATGCGCCGATGAGGGCCTGCGATGCTCGCATCAGCTCGGTCCAGTCTTCCTTTGGCTCGAAGGCCGCAAGCTCAGCGGCACGACCGAGTTGATCGGTGGCGAGCAGCGCCTCCACCACGATCTCGCGCGCGGCCAGGAAGTGCGGGTTGCTGAACGGCGGGGTCCGTTCGGGCAGCTCGATCTTTGCCACGAAGGCCTCGCCGCGCGCGCGAGCCAGCCATTGGGCCGTGGCCGCGCGGAGGACGATCGCGTAGGGGGACAGGACCGTCGGGAAGTGCGAGATCGCGCCAGACCACCATGCCTCGTACCGCGGCAACCATGACGCGTCACGCCGCACTGCGAGCATCGGCAGCACGACCATCCAGGTCCGGAACGTCAGCCGCTCGTACGCGTAGCGCTCGCCGAGCGAGATTGCGCGCTCCCCCGCCTCGAGCGCGGCGTCCCAGTCGCCGATGACGAACAGCGTCTCGGCGCGGCTCAGATTGGTCCATCCGACCTGCTCGGTCTGGCCATGCGCCTCGGCCAGCTCCGTCGCCTCCTCGAGCTGCGGCATCGCCGCGAGGGGGTCGCTGTCGGCGCCCAGCTGCGCGCGGATCCGCGCGGCCATGACCGCCTGGCGCCAGCGTCCCGCCGCGCGTGCCCGTTCGTCGAGCTCGGCCCACATTTCGAGCGTGCCGATGCCGAGCTCATCCGTGGTCGCAGCGAAGTGTTCGAGCAGGTCGACCTGCAGCCCGGCATCGTCCACCGTCGCCCCGAGGTCGCGCGCGCGTTGCGCCTCGTCGCCGGCGCCTTCGTTGCGTCCCTGCGCGGCGACCGACCAGGCGTGCAGTGCCATGAGCCGCGCGGTGGCAGCTGCATCGTTCGCATCGGCCAGGTTGGCGAGCGATGTGCGCGTCAGCTCCTCCGCCTCCGGGAAGCGGATCTGCTGCATGTAGCCCAAGCCGAGCCGGTACGCCGCCTCGCCGTACAGCGCGTGTGCATCCGGCAAGGCGGCGTTGAACGTGTCGAGCGCGGCGGAGATGTCGTCGACGGCTGCGTCGAGCTCGGCGGAGTCGGCCAGCACCTCGCCGCGACGCATCCGGCGACGCGCGAGGTCCAGCGTGGCGTCGACGGCCGTCAGCTCGACCGATCGATCCAGCAGGCGGACAGCCGCCTCGGGAGCCGACATCGCCAGGGCCGCCTGCGCGGCGCGTTCGTACCAGTCGGCAGCCTGCCGCGCCAGGGCCTCGCGCGCCGGGCCGTCAGGCGCGCCGATGGAGGGCACGCTCTCGGCCGCCGCGGCGTAGTGCTCGGCCACAAGCTGGGCGATCTCGGCCGGACGCTCTCCGGCGGTCTCCTCGAGCCAGCGGGCGAGGGCCGCGTGCAGGCGGGCGCGCTCGACGCGCGCCAGCGAAGCGTAGCCCGCGTCGCGCAAGAGGGCGTGGCGGTAGGCATACACCACGCCGGACACGAGGTCCGGCTGCGGCCCGGCAACGAATGCGCGGCGGCGGAGGACGTCGAGCCCACCGTCCAGACCGTCGAGCTCGAGCGCTGGCAGCGCCGCCTCGGGAAAGCGCCGGCCGGCGACCGATGCCCTGCGCGCCACGAGCCGCGCCTCGGCGGGCAGGTCGTCGAGCTGCGCGGCGTAGATGGCCTGCACGGTCGGCGGCAGGCTGACCGCATCGGGCTCGATGGCCAGCGTCCAGCCGCCGTCTGTCGCGACCAGTGTCCCGACGCTGATCCAGGTGCGCAGCAGCTCCTCGATGAAGAGCGGATTGCCGTCCGATCGATCCGCGATGGCGCCCACCAGCTCGGACGGCAGCGCATCGCCGACGAGCGCCCCGATGAGCGCCGTCGCGTCCGTTCGGGGCAGCGTCGCGAGCTCCAGCTGCTCACCGCTTTCGACCCAGTCGGGGGCCGAGTCGAGCAGCGATGGCCTGGCCGTCACGATGACGAGCCGCTTGCCGTGCGCTGCGTACTCCAGGAACGCGAGCAGGTCGGGACCGGCCCAGTGGACGTCCTCCACGATCCAGGCCGCCGACGCATCGAATGCGTCGAGCGCGTCCGTCCAGGCCGTGAAGCGGGCATCGCGCTCGACCGTTTCCGCCTCGCCCTCCGCTGCCGGGCGCAGCAGCGCGTCGATCTCGCGCGAGACGACCTCCCGACGGCGCGACGGCAACGACGCAATCGCCGCCTCCAGTCCATCGCCCCCGGCGAGCAGCAGCTGGCCGACCGCTTCGTACGGGCCCGCGGACTGTGGCCTAACCCGAGCGCGCAGGACTCGGCGGCCAGCGGCTTCCATGTGGGCGGCCACCTCCGTGACGAGCCGGCTCTTGCCGACACCGGGCGGCGCGACCACCGTGATGCGGCCACCGGTCGCGCCGGCGAGCTGCGCGAGCTCGGCGTCGCGGCCGAGCAGAGGCGCTCGAAGGGCCCCGAGGGCGGCGTCGCGCGACGGCTCGTCGCGGATGCGGTCCGCCTCCCACGCAGCGACGGGCTCCGCCTTGCCCTTCAGCTCGATCGGCCCGGCGTCGGTCAGCTCGATCGCCTCGCGCACCGTCAGTGCCGTCAGCGGGCCGACCAGAACGGCGTTGGGTCGCGCCGCGGCCTGGAGCCGGGCCGCCGTGTTTACCGTGTCGCCGGTGACGCGACCGGCATCGGGGCCGTCGGTGGCGTGGACCACCTCGCCCGAATTGACGCCCACGCGCAGCTGCAACTCACCAATCGCCAGGCCCAGCCGCGCGCCGAGCTGTTCCACCGCGGCGACGAGCGCCAGGCCGGCGCGCACCGCGCGCTCGGCGTCGTCGTCGCGGCCGTGCGGGGCGCCGAAGACCGCCATTGCGGCATCGCCGATGAACTTCTCGAGCACCCCGCCGTAGCGCTCGATCGTCTCGCGGACCGATGCGAAGTACGCGTCCTGGACCGCCGCAACGTCCTCCGCGTCGAGGCGCTCCGACAGCGGCGTGAAGCCGACGAGATCGGCGAACAGCACCGTCACGATGCGACGTTCGACGCTCGCTCGCATGGCCGCGGGCACGGGCTCGGGGGACGTGGCCATGCACGCACTCTACGGGCGTCGGCAAGGCTTCGACACGCGATCCGACCGATAGACCGGCGAGTGGCCAATCGCCGACTGCCCGTTCAGGGCGACCCATTGCCCGCTCGGCGACTGGGCTCGGTGGCACGGCCGGTGCTTTCGACGTGCTCCCACCAAACCACACTTCAGGGGGCAGATCAATGTCCGTCAACTCATCCACCATCACGCGCAGTGCGCCCGCAGACGGCTCGGACCCGCTTGCCGAGGCGGGCCAGCAGGCCGGCCAGAGCGTGGGCCACCTCGCCGAGCGCGCCGCCGACATCGGCTTCCGGCAGGCCGATCGCGGCAAGGAGCAGGCCGCCGAAGGCATCACGCAGGTCGCCGACAGCATCCGGCGCGTGAGCCTCGACATGGAAGGGTCGCAGCCGCAGATCGCCGAGGTCGCTCAGACCGCCGCGAACCAGGCCGAGCGCATCGCGACCTACCTGCAACAGACCGATGCCCGCGAGATCCTCCACACCGTCGAGAGCGTCGCGCGGCGCCAGCCGCTCCTCTTCCTGGGCGGCGCATTCCTGCTCGGCATGGCGGCCACGCGCCTGGTCAAGGCCGCCGGCGGCCAGGGGCAGGATCGCTCGCAGGCCTACCGAGCCGACTGGCGCAGCAGCGCCTCGTACGGCGTTGGCGGGTCGACCGGCGGCGCCTACGCGACCGGTCACGGCCGGAACGGCTTCGAGGAGCTTCCCGAGGAGGGGATCTAGCCATGGCCGGACGTGACGAGAGCCGAGGCATCGGGGATCTCCTCGGCGATCTCGGCCGGCAGGTCAGCACGTTGGTGCGCAAGGAGATCGACCTGGCGCGCGTGGAGGTCACCTCCAGCGTGAGTCGCATGGGTCGAGGAGCGGCGACGGCCGGAGCCGGCGGCGCCCTCGTCTACGCGGGGCTGCTCGTCCTGCTTGGCGCGGCCGTGTTCGGGCTCATCGACGCTGGACTCGACGCCTGGCTCGCGGCGCTGATCGTCGGTGCGATCGCGCTGATCATCGGCGCCGTGATCACCTCGATCGGCGTCAAGCAGGTCCAGGCAACCAACATTGCACCCACCCAGACGGCCGAGACGGTTCGCGAGAACGTCGAGTTCGTCAAGGAGACGATGAGATGACGCTCGACCGAGACGACACCCGGCGTGCCGCCGATGCGGCGGAGGCCGACCTGGAAACCAGCTCAGCGGCGACCGCCGACGAGCTCGACCAGATGACCGATGAGGAAGCCGCCGAGGCCATCGAGATCCGCACCGAGATCGAGGAGACTCGCCTCGAGATGGGCGGAACGCTCAGCGAGCTCGGCGACCGGCTGGAACCATCGCACCTCATGGATCAAGCCAAGGAGAACGTACGCGAGGCGACCATCGGTCGCGTCGAAGAGACCGCGAAGGGGATGTCAGACATGGTCATGGAAACGATCAAGCGCAATCCGATTCCGGCCGCGATGGCCGGCGCCGGCTTGGCGCTGCTGTGGGCCAACCGGTCAAGCGGCCAGAACGGCCACAACGGAGACGCCGGCGGGCGCCGCTACGACGCCTACTACGGCACGACCTCGAGCTACGGCCAGCACCAGCCCTCCGGGCAGCAGCCCCAGGGCGTGGGCGACCGCGTGGGCGAGGCCGCCTCGAAGGTCGGCGAGACGGTCGGACAGGTTGGCGACAACGTCACCCGCAAGGTTGGCGACGTGGGCGAGAACGTCGGCCAGGGCATCGGCCAGGTCGGCGGGCAGCTCGACCGCTTCATGCAGGCCAGCCCGCTGGCGGTGGGCGCCATCGCGCTCGGAGCCGGCGCGCTCATCGGCGCGATCCTGCCCGAGACCCCGCAGGAGCGCGAGATGCTCTCCGATGCCGGCCGACAGATCGGCAATGCCGTGCGCGACACGGTTGACCAGGCGACCACCAAGGCCGAGGAGGCCATGGACAAGGCCGAGGAGAAGGTCACCTCGGGCGCGTCGACCTGACCGATCGCGCGCTACGCCCCGTCCCCCGGCGCGTTCGGTGGGGCGGGGCGCTACTGCGGTCGATCTAACCATCAACGCGCGCGGTCACGGCACCGTGTAGGTCGTCGTCTCCGTCTGACCGACGACGAAGCTTCCCAGGGGCGTGCTGCGCATCGCCTGGACCCTGAGCTCGTACGTCGTGCCGGCATGGAGCGCATCGGTCGGGAGCTCGCCGGCCGATTGATCCGAGATGACCGTCAGCACGGTGGCCGGTGTTGAGCCGATGCCGTACATGACCCGATATTGGCTGAAGCACTCGGAGAAGCCGTCGTAGGGGTGCCAGCGCAGACGGGTGAAGCCGTCAGGCCGAGCGTCGACGCGGAGCGAGCCGAGGTCCGCCAGCGGGTGGATCTGCGCCGGACGGACGGGTGAGGCGGCGACCACGCGGCCCTCCTCGTCGTAGGCCATGACGCGGTAGTTCCAGCGCGTGTCTGACGGCAGGATGCTGGCGTCGACGGCGGAGGTCACGAATGGATCGGTCGCGTACGTCTGGCCCCAGTCGACGGCGGGCGCGATCGGCGGCCAGTCCGGTGCGACGTCGCGGTCCGGGCTGCGCAGGGCGGTGTAGTGGTGAAAGTCCGGGTTCGTCGACGCCGACCAGCTGAGGACGACGCCGCCCTCGCAGCTCGTCGCTTCGAGCGCGAGCGAGCCGGGGTCGGGGGCCGGGGTTGGCCCCGGCGTCGGCGTCGGGCTGGCGCTCGGGGTCGCGGCCACGGTGGTGACCGGCGTCGCGGTCGGCGCGGGGGTCGCCGATGCGCCACCGCTCTGCATCGTGCAGCCCGAGGCGATGATTGCGAGCAGCAGGAGGCAGCGACGCGACGGCTCGGGCATCGGCCAGACCCTAGCACGCCGACCGAGCGATCAGGGAGCGGTGTAGGCCAGCACGTCGGTCTCTGCGATGACGAACGGTCCGAGCGCGGTCGCCCGCACCGCCTGCAGCCGCACGTGGTACGTCGTGCCCGACACGAGGCCGTCGACCACGTAGCTGCTGACGCCCTTGTCCGAGATTGCGGCCCAGTACGGGTCGCCGTTCGGGTACGACGGCGTCGGGTTGGTCTCCGAGTACACCAGCTTGTAGTAGGTGAAGCAGGCCGCGCTTCCTGCGTAGGTCGCCCACGTGAACTTCGTCCTGGTGGCGTCCACGGCGACGGCGCCAAGGCTGCCAAGCGGCTGAACCGCGGCGGTCGACGCCGCCTGCACCGCGGATGCGCCGATGACGCCTCCGGACGAGTTCAGCGCCAGCGTCCGGTAGAAGAAGGTCGTGCCCGGCGTGGCCGAGGTGTCCGGTGCGCTGGTCGCGCTCCGATCGCCGGTCCGCGTCGCCGTCAGCTCCACCGCGCCGCCCTGCGGCGGGTACGCGGCCGGGATGGACGCCGATGCGCTCCGCAACGTGACGTACTTCTTGAAGGCCGGATCGCTTACGGCGCTCCACTCGAGCACCACCCCGCCGCCACAGCCGGTCGCGCCGAGCGACATGACCGTGAAGGTTGGCGTGGGGGCAGGCGTCGGGACCGGCGTCGGGACCGGGGTGGGCTTGAGGGTCGCCTTCGGCGTCGGCTTGGGCGTCGGCGTCGGGGTCGCGGTGGGCGTTGGCGTGGGCGTGGGAGTCGCGGTGGGCGTTGGCGTTGGCGTGGCAGTCGGGGTTGGCGTGGGACTCGGAGCCGGGCTGGCGGTCGCGAGAACCTCGCCGCCGGGCACGCCAACCACGATCGGAGCGGGCGTCCTGGCCGGCGGGGTGGGCTGCGGGCGCGTCGCAATCAGCGCCGCGCCAGCGGCGGCACCAACTGCCACGGAAAGGAGCGCGCCCGCGAGGATCGGCGCGAGTCGACGGCCGCGGAAGGCGTCGGCGAACGACCAGCGGCGCGGTGCATCGGCCACCGGCGGGATCTGCGACACCAGCCGGCGCCGGAGGTCGACGGCGAAGGCCGCACTCGGCATGCTGTCGGCGGCCATCTGCTGCCGCGCCGAGGTGCCGGCGGCGGCAAGCTCGTGGCTCAGCTCGCGATCGTCACGCCACATCGCTCACCTCCAGGACCTCGGCGGCATCGGCGGCAAGGGCGGCGCGAAGGGCCGCGATGGCGCGATGCAGCTTGACGGCGAAGGTTCGGCGCGAGCAGCCAAGGACGGCGCTTGCCTCGGCCGACTCGAGATCGTCGAAGAAGCGGAGGGCCAGCACGCGGCGGTGGCCATCGGCGACGCGGGCCATCGCCCGTCGGAGGTCGTCGCGAGCGATCGTGGCGGCCAGGACGTCCGCGGCCGGGTCGAGGCGGTCTTCGTCGTCAGCGGGGTGGAGCCGTCGCGAGGCCCGCACGTGGTCGATCACGGCGTTCGCCGCCACGCGGTACAGCCAGCCACCGAACGAGTCGTTGCGAAACCGACCGCCGCGCAGCGCGGCGAGCCCTCGCTCGAAGGTCGTCGCGGTCAGATCCTCGCTCACGCTGTGCTCCCTGACGCGACGGTGGATGAACCCGTAGATGCGGGGCAGGTAGAAGTCGTACAGCTCACCGAAGGCCTCGGGGTCAGTGGCGGCGCGAGCAACCAGGCGATGCTCGTCGTCGGGATGCATCCGGGTCGAGGGAGCGGCAGCGGCGCCACCGGCCGCTGGATGCAGCACGATGGCGTCGGTCGCGTCGATCGCGTTCGTCGCGTCGCTCGGGACGTGGAGGTGCATCGGTCGCCGGACGTTAGGTGCGAGGGTCCCAGCGGACAACCGCTCGGCGGTACCATGCCGGCTGGGACCCCCACATCCGTCTCGCTCCCCTCTACTGCGCCGTGGCGGCCATCGCAGCCGTCTCGCAGATCGGAACGTAGCCACCGTCGCCGTTCGTGACCGCCAGGACCCGATATGTCCAGGTCTGGCCGGCCGCGACGGCGGTATCCACGAACCCTGTCTGGTTCGGGTCACCGATGACGGCGATCAGCTCGGTCCCGTCGTTGAGCGGGAAGCGCGGATCGGGGTTCGACGACGAGCGCACGACCTTGTAGGCCACGAACTTGTCGCTCCAGCAGCCCTCCCAGCCGAGCTGGATCCCCTGCGCGGGCAGGACGTCCAGCGTCAGCGCGATCGGCTTGACCACGATCGGCTCCGGGGCCGGCGCGCACACCGTGGTGACGGTCACCACGTTGCTCGTCGCCAGCACCAGGTATCCGGCCTCGCCATGGCGGACGGCGAAGACGGCGTAGTTCCACGGCGTTCCGCACGGCGGCTTGTCGGCGGCGAACGGCGAGTTGCGGTCGCTGATGACCCCGGCCAGCACGTCGTCGCCGGAGGTCGGCCAGGTGACCATCGTGTCGGCGCTGCGGACGACCTTGTAATACTCGAAGCCCTCGCCGCCGAAGGCGGTCCAGCTCAGCTTGGCCCTCGAGTCCTTCGGCCAGCCCTGAAGCGCGAGCACGCCCGGGTTGGCCGGCGCCGGCTTCTGGGTCGGCGCGGGCTTGGCCGTCTCAACCGGCTTCGGCTTGGCCGTCGGCTGCGGCTTCGGCTGCTCGGCGGACTTCGGCGCCTCTGTCGTGACCGGCTCCTCCAAGGGCGCCTCGGTCGTGATCGGCTCCTCCTTGGGCGCCTCGCTCTTGGCCGGATGTGGCTTCGGATCGGCCTTGAAGGCGTCACGGCGCTGGTTCGCGACGGTCGCACCGAAAACGGCTTCATGCGTGACCGATGCGCTGGCGACGGGCTGCTGAGCCGCCTGGCTGGCGGCCGATCGCAACGTGGACGCACCGAAGGCCACGGCTCCGATGAGGAGCGCGGCCCCCAGGGCGCCGGGTACGGCGGTCGCCAGGTGCGTGGCTGGCTTCTTCTCGCTGACGGACATTGGTGCCTCCGCGTTTGTCGGCTTGCTCGAGATGAGTGCGACGACAGAACGCCGAGGGCTGCCCCGGATTACCGAGGCGCGGAAAATCGGGCGGTGGTGGTGGCTGATGGGTGGTCGGGTGGCATCGCCCACTAGACTCGGCCGATGATCTCGTCACTGCGACCGCTCGACGTGCTGCTGGTGCGCCACGCCCAGCCGACGCCAGCCGGCGCTCCCGGCCCGGAGGACAACGCCCGCGGATTGACCGATGCGGGAGCCGCCGCCGCCGAGGAGCTCGCCGCGGAGCTCGAGGGCTTCGAGGTCAGCGCCATCTACTCCTCGCCGTACGCGCGGGCGGTCGCCACCGTCGCGCCGCTCGCGCAGCGCAGGAACCTGCAGGTCCAGCTCATCGACGACCTCCGTGAGCGCGAGCTGTCGGTCGCCCCCCTCGCCGACTGGCAGGCAACCCTGGAGCAGGCATGGGCCGATGCGGACTTCGCCGAGCCCGGTGGCGAGACCGGCCGCGACGCCCAGCGTCGCGCGGTGGCCGTGCTCGACCTCCTGCGAACGCGCCACCCCGATGGCGGCCGGCTCGTCCTGGGCAGCCACGGGAACCTCATCAGCCTGATCCTCCACGCGCTCGAGCCCGGCGTGGACTTCGCCTTCAACATGGCCATGCCGACTCCCGCCATCTATCGGCTCACGCACGACGGCCTGCGCTGGCGGGTCATGGGCGGCCACGGCTTCATGCCCATCGAGGACGAGGGCGGCGGGTCTCGATAGGTCGAGCCAATTCCGCCGGAGCGGGGTGCTGCGCCAGGTTTCCGCGATCTGGCGAGAGCTGATGGGCACGACGAGCGCCCCGGGGAGAGCCCCATGCGTGTCGTGGCTCGCTACGGTGAGGAAACGCCGCGCGGAAGTGCCCTCATGCGGACTCGGCTCGATGAATCGAGACCGCAGCAGGATCAGACGTCCCTGGCCAGCACATCCTCGAGCGTCTCGCGCCGGCGGCTGAGCCTGGGCTCCCCACCCTCGATCACCGCCTGCGCCGGACGGAGGCGGCCGTTGTAGCTCGACGTCATCGACAGGCCGTAAGCTCCAACTCCACCGATCGCCAGCAGCGCACCCTCCCCCACCGATGGTCCCAGCTGCAGGTCGCGAGCGAGCACGTCGCCGGCCTCGCAGATCGGCCCGGACAGCGTCCACGGGCCATCGCCCACGGAGCGGCCCGGCGTGACGAGCATCACCGGGTGGCTGGCGCCGTAGAGCATCGGCCGGATCAGCTCGGTCATGCCGGCATCGGCGATGAGATGCCCGCGCGACTGGCTGCGAACGACGCGCGTGAGCAGCCAACCGGCATCCGCCACGATCCCCCGCCCCGGCTCGACGATGAGCCGCGCCGGCTCGGGCAGGTACGGTCGCACGGCATCGGCGTAGGCGTCCGGAGATCCGGCGAAGCCGCCGCCCAGATCGATCCGTTCGGCGCCCGCATCGGTCGCCAGCTGCCCAACCAGCTCGGCAAGCGCGGCGAACGGCTCGAGCTGACGAACGTCGGAGCCGATGTGTGCGCCGATCGACTCGAGCCGCCGACCGGCCTTGCGCACGAGCTCGAGCGCCGCCGGCAGCTCCTCGAGGGCGATCCCGAACTTCGAATCGGCGGCGCCCGTCGCGAGATGGGGGTGCGTGCCCGCATCGAGCGCGGGATTGACCCGCAGGCCGATCCGTCCGGGACGACGAAGCATCGCCTCCAGCCCGCCGATCGTCTCGGCATTGACGAGGGCACCGCTGTCGAGGGCGGCCCCCAGGTCGGCATCGGTCTGGCCGGCGCCGTTGACCACGATCCGATCGGCCGTCGCCCCCGCCCGCAGTGCCATCGCCAGCTCAACGGGACCGACGACCTCGAAGCCGATGCCCTCCGCCGCCAGCCGCCGCAGCAGCGCCGGATCGGGGTTGGCCTTGACGGCGAACGCCACCAGCGCGCCCGGTAAGGCGCGCCGCCAGGCAGCGGCGCGCTCGGCCGCCGCGTCGAGGTCGGTGACGTACAACGGCGTGCCCCAGCGCTCGGCCGCATCGGCGAGAAGGGAGGCGTTCATCGGCCTATTCTCGGGCCATGACAGACGCCGATGCGACGCCCGTCCTCCAGATGCGCCTGGTGGTCGAGGCCGATGACTACGACGAGGCGCTGCGCTTCTACCGTGACGTGCTGGGCCTGCGCCAGGCCGAGGCGTACGAGGGCGAGGGCGGGGCACGCGTGGCCATCCTCGACGCCGGCCGCGCCACGCTGGAGCTGGCGAATCCGGCTCAGAAGCGGATGATCGACGAGGTCGAGGTCGGTCGCGCCGCTGTGGCGCCGAAGTACCGCGTCGCCTTCGAGGTGCGCGACACCGCGGCGGTGACCGACGAGCTGGTCAGCGCCGGCGCCGAGCTCATCGCGCCGCCCGTGGAGACGCCGTGGCGGTCGCTCAACGCTCGCCTGGCCGCACCCGCCGGCGTCCAGATCACGATCTTCCAGGAGCTCGACTGAGGGTCGATTCGTCGCTGAGCTCCGGGATCACGACGCGGACTCCGACATGGCGGAGATGACCCAGTGCAGCGGCGCCTCCGTGTCATCGGCGCGGCAGCTCGTCGGCCGCGCCGGCTGGAGCCGATCGGCATGCAGCTCGAAGGTGTGCGCGCCGGTCCGCGTGCGCAGGACGACCGTCGCGTGGTCAGCGTCGAGCGTCGCCCGCTCGAGCCGGACGTCGTCGAGACCGTCGAGATCCAGCCGCTCCCGCAGCACCTGCTCGGCGACCTGCGCCGGGCCCGGCCACGCCGATCGACCACGCAGGAAGCTCGGATCGAGGCGGCCGGCCACGTACGCATCGGCGAGGCGCGGGCCGTCCAGGGGCGCAACGCGGCCGTAGACGATCCCGTCGGGCAGGCACACGAGGTTGCCGGCGAAGCGATGACCCCCGAGGTGAGTGCACTCCCAGACGCGATCGGCATGAGAGCCAGCAAGGCCGGCGACCAGAGCGCGCCCGCGCAGAGCGCAGCACGCGTCGCGCTTGCCGTTGGTGCAGACCAGGAACAGGGGGCCGGCAAGCGGCTCGCCGAACGACGAGAGAGGTGCCGCGGCCGCTTCCTCGACCGACGGGTCCGCGGCGGTCGCAACGGTTCGCGAAACCATCTCGCCACTCAGGGTGTCGACCAGGATCGCGACGCGCTCGCTGTCGTCGGCCGGGTCGCCCTCGCGTCGTCGCACGAGCAGCAGTCGCACGCCGAGCTCCTTCGCGCGCGCCTCCACATCGGCCCCGAACCGGTCGCGAACCGCGTGACTGCCCCAGGCGGACCGGTCCTCCAGGAGGAGCCATCGTTCGCGCTGATCGACCGTGCCGATCATCGGCTCGCCAAGCTGCTCGGCCAGCGCCGAGCAGCGCATCGGCGCCTGCAGCGTCATTCGGCCTGCGCGGGAATCTCGCGAAGCGTGCGCACCGGCGAGAAGAGGACGGGCACGAAGCCGAAGAAGGCACCGATGGCCGACACCCAGAGCGCGGTCTGGACGCCGATCGTCGTGCCGAGCACGCCACCGATGGTCGCCCCGATCGGGATCGTGCCCCACACGATGAGCCGCATGGTCGCGTTCATGCGCCCGAGCATACGGTCCGGCGTGATGGCCTGCCGCAGGCCGACCTGGTTGACGTTATAGGCGACGGCCGTGAAGCCGCCGATGACGCCGCCGATGACGAAGAACCAGAACGGATCGTCGCGTGGCGCGAGCGGGATGAAGACCAGCCCCAGGCCCGACAGAGCAGCGGTGGCGATGATCGTCGGGCCGATCCCGATCGCCTTCGCGATGCGGCCGCCACCCAGCGCGCCGATGAGCACGCCGATGTTGCCGAGCGCGAAGATCAGCCCGAGGGTGCCGGCGCTCAGATCCAGCTCCTCCGCCGCATAGAAGATGAGCAGGACGCCGCCGATGTTGCCGAACAGGTTCAGCGTGCCTGTGCACGCGGCGATGCTGCGCAGATACGGGTTGGTGACCACGTAGCCGAGGCCGGCCCGCGCCTCCTGCCACATGCTCGGCCGCTTTCCGTCGGCGGGGTCGTGGGGCGTCGGTCCGGCCTCGCGCCGGCCGATGATGCCGACGAACAGCGCGGCGCCGAGGTAGCTCAGGGCGTCGAAGACGATGGCGAAGGGCGCACGCACGGCCTCGATCAGGAAGCCGGCGATCGTCGGCCCCAGGACCGAGCTTCCCGCGCGTGACAGCTCGAGCTTCGAGTTGCCCTCGACCAGCTCGTCGCGCTCGACAACGCTGGGCAGGTACGACTGGTAGGCGACGTCGAAGAAGACCTCGAGCGTCCCGGCCAGGAACGACACGACGAACACTTGCCAGATCGTCAACCAGCCCATGAGGAAGCCGAGCGGCAGGGTCGCCAGCAGGAGCGCCCGAGCGATATCGGCGCCGATGAGGATCGGCCGTCGCCGCATCCGGTCTACCCACACCCCGGCGGGCAGCGTAAACAGGATCCAGGGCAGGAAGCGCACCACGCCGAGGACGCCCATCTCGCCGGGACCGGCGCCCAGGATGTTGATGGCGAGGAGCGGGAGCGCCAGGCCGGTGATCTCGTCGCCGAACTGGCTGATGGTCTGGCCGGTCCAGAGCTTCATGAAGTCGCCCTGGCGCCAGAGGCTCGGCCGATGCGGGACGCCCGCCGACAGCTCAGCTACGGACGGCTCGACGTCCGGGGAGCGCTCGACGCTCATTCGGGTGGCTCCTCTTCGCGATCCGACCAGTTGGGCCGATAGATGCCGGCCACCAGGCCGTAGGTTTCACCGCTGCCGGGCGCGCCGTCGGAGAACTCGGCGGCGAGCACCTCGATCATGGCCGCGAACCGTCGCGCCCGATCGGCCGGCATTCGGGCACGGATGACGAGCGACATCGACGGGTCGTCCTGGCCGCTCGCGGGCCGTGCCTCCTCGATCGCCTGGCGCAGCGGCATGGTGCCGATCTCCTGGCGCGATTCGGCCGGTACGCTGTTGGCCTCGGGCAGCTTGAACTGGCGCGCAACGCGCGCGTAGCGCTTCTCCACCACCCCCCGGACACGGGTGCGCTCCACGAGCCGTATCAGGCCAGCCCGCTCGAGCACGTGGACGTGATGGCCGATCGTCCCTTTCGCCGCGCCAAGGGACCGTGCCAGCTCCTGGATGCTCGCGGGGTCGTCGATCAGGCGGCCGAGGATCCGCCACCGCGTCGGATTACTGAGCGCGCGCAGCTGCTCGGGGGTCGAGACGGTGAAGTCGTCCTGCCTCGCGGACCTTGAGGCGGTCGGCTTTCGCTGAATGGTCGGCATTCGTCGACCATTAGAGCACCGATGTCAAGCGATCAGCGCACCAGTGCGAGCGTGAGGCCGTCAGCCAGGGGCAGCAGAACGTGGTGGACGCGCTCGTCCGCGGCGATCTTCTGGTTCAGGGCGTGGATGGCCCTTGCGTTCTCGTCGTCCGCCTCCGGGGCGACGACGCGCCCGCCCTGGAGCACGTTGTCGATGACGATCAGCCCGCCAGTGCGGACGACGCGCAGGCATCCTTCGTAGTAGGCGTCGTAGCCGGTCTTGTCCGCATCGATGAAGGCGAGGTCGAACGAGTCATCGGCGAGCGTCGGCAGCGTCTCGGTGGCGGGTGCCAGGCGCAGCTCGACCTTGTCGGCGACGCCGGCATCGGTCCAGGCCTGGCGGGCAATATCGGTCCACTCGCGGCTGACGTCGCAGCACAGCAGGCGGCCGTCCGGCGGCAGCGCGAGCGCCATGGCCGTGGACGAGTAGCCGGTGAATGTCCCGATCTCGATGATGCGTCGCGCGCCGATGAGCCGGACCAGCAGCCCCATGAAGGCCCCCTGGTCGGGGCCGATCTGCATGTTGTGCTCGGGCATCGGCGCCGTCTTCTCGCGGAGCTTGGCGAGAACCGGGTGCTCCTTCACGCCCCAGCGCTGGACGTAGTCGACGAGCTCGTCGGTGAGGGTGAGGGTTCGGGTGGACATGTTCGGCCGATCGTACGCCGATGCGGCGCCGATGGCGCGGCTGGGTGGAATTCAGCCGGCGATCAGGGGGCAAATGGCGCGGTAATCGCGTGGTAATCAGGCAGTAACCAGCAACGGCTATCGTCAGTGTTCAAGAGTCTTGAACACTCGATGGAAGGCGCTGCCCGGCACCGTCGATCTCGGAGAAAGAGCGCTACGGCGACGGGAGGAGAGCGGCCTCGCGCAGGGAGCGTGGGACGTCGGCGCCGTCGAGCCAGCGCAGGATGAAGTACTCGGTGCTGATGGCGCCATCGGCGAGGTCGGCGGGAAGGTCGAGCAGCCAGCCGAGGTCCTGGCGCTGCGTCTTGTGGCAGTCCATGCTGCGCCGCTTGGCGTCGAGGAAGCCCGACACGTCGATGCGCGTGGTCACCTCGGCGTCCGGGGTGCCGAAGTCGAGTCCTTCCTCGCGCCCCTCGCCGATCGCATCATCGACCTGCCCGAGCGCGGCGGCGTTCGATGGGTTGAGCGCATCGGCCTCGGGCGCCGGGCCAGCGTCGGAGTCGAAGTCCCACGGAAGCGCAATCCCCCGCTCCCGCATCTCCTGCATGAGCGAGAACCATGACTCCCGGTGGAACGCGATCTCGTAGAAGCGCTCGACGGCCCAATCGGTGCCGAGAGATGCCTGGTAGGCGCCGCGCGCGATACGCGCCGCGTTGATGTGGTCGGGATGCCCGTAGTTGCCGTTCTCGTCGTAGCTGACGATCGTGCGGGGCCGCGCCTCGCGCACGATCTCCAGCAGCCGTCGCGTGGCCGCGTCCAGGTCGGCCTTCCAGAACGCGTCGGGATGCTCGTTGGCCTCGGTTCCCATCATCCCGGAGTCGCGGTACTCGAGCTTGTGATGGCGAATCGCCCCGCCGCCGAGCGCCTGGACCGAGCAGGCGAGCTCATCGGCGCGAATGGAGGCCAGACGCGGACGAGCCTCGTCCGGATCGAGCGAGGGATCGTGAATCTCGCCCTCGGCGCCATCGGTGCAGGTGACCAGGTCGACGCGGACGCCCTCGGCGACCAGGCGGGCGATGGTGCCGCCGGTGGCCATCGATTCGTCGTCGGGATGGGCGTGGACGAAGACGACCCCGCCCGATTCAGGCGGCATTGGCATGTCCCCGACCAAGCTGCGCATCGAGGACGAGGCCCGCGTCGCGCTCGCCGATGGCCGCCGCCTCGACGGCACGGCTGTATTGCAGCGCGCTCAACCAGCCGAGCCGCGGCGCGATGAGCACGTCGGGCGGCTCGTGCACGACCGGATCCGCCCAGCGCGCGGCGAGCAGCGCGAGGTAACGGCGGGCGGTCAGCCGATCGGTCGTCGTGCCGGTGCCCAGCCGAGCCGACACGGCGCGCAGCAGGCCGGCGCTGACGGGCGTGGCGAAGATGCCGAGCTTCGGGATGTCGGCCAGCACGCCGATGACGGGCGCCGACGGCGCCCAGGCCCTGGCGAGGCTGACCGGGACGCCCTCCCACGGGCCGGCGTCACACCAGACACCATCGGCGTCGCGGCAGGGCGGGAAGAACAGCGGGACGGCGATGCTCATCGCCAGCGCATCGACGAGCCGTCCGGAGGTGATGAGCCGTGGCCGGCCGGTGACCAGATCGAAGGTCGTGATGCCCAGCGGCGTCGGCAGGTCCTCGATCCCTGGGTCGCCAAGGTCCGCGGCCATCCACTCGAGCAGCGGGCGCGGATCGAACAATGCCATTCGACCCCGGCGGCGGACGAGCCGATAGACCGACATGCCACGCGCGGCGGCTTCCATCTCGTCGGGGGTTCGCCCGGCCGCCATGCCGGCACCGATGATGGCGCCCATGCTCGTCCCGACGATGCGGTCGGGGTTCAGGCCGCGCGCCGCGAGCGCGCGTGCGACACCGATATGGGAGTAGCCACGCGCGCCGCCGCCACCAAGGGCCAGCGTGAATCCGCCCGCGAGATTCATCGGTCCGGCGTCGCGTGCTCTGCGCACTCGCACATGTCGCGCAGCTTGGAGTAGGTGAAGAGGCCGGTGTCGTGGCCATCGGCCCAGATCGGCGCCAGTGCGTATCGGCCGATCCAGCGAACCTCGTTCATGTGGGTCTCGCGCTCGTTGAAGGCGGTGTCGAGGGTGACGACGCCGGGAAGGTTGCCCTCGCCCGCGCAGAGGGCGCACGGGCACGCGCGGCGCAGCGAGAGCCACGACCACTCGCCGAGATGGCCGTCGTCCCATCGGATGCGCATGCGGCGGGCGGTCTCGTCGAGCTCGACGCCGATCGGGTTCACGATGGTGGGCACGCTCAGTCGTCCTCCCAGCGCGGCACGGAGCCTCGCCACTCGGCACCGAATGCCGCCCCGGTGTTGGTCAGCCGCATCGGCGCCTCGCCGTCTCCCAGGTACCAGGCGTACAGGTCCTGAAGCACCCCGCTGCCGGACGCCGTTCCAACGGTGAACGACACGATCTCGCCGTCGGGCGACCAGCGAACGTGGCTCACGTACCCGTCGACCGTCGTCGTCGCCGATGGAGTCTCGTCGTCGCCGTCGTGCAGCTGCAGGGTGGTCACGCCGTCCTCGAAGGCCAGGGTCACACGCCGCACCGCACCCGGGGACCACAGGACAGGCAACGCGTCGTTCATGTCGGTGACGTCACCCGTCGCTGGATCCACCTGCCAGGACCCGGCGCCGAGCGACCACAGCCGGAGGGTGTTGCTATTCATCCAGAACAGGCGCACGGTCCCGCCATCATCGGCGAACTGCGCCTCCTCCGGCGCGCTCTCTTCCGCGATGTCCGGACGCGGATAGTGGATCGGGACGATCTCGGTCTGCTCGCCCGTGGCGTAGTCGATCTGCAACAGCGTGGCGACTTCGTTGGCGCCGTCCTCCGTGATGCGCACCGCATACAGCGTGCTCGCGTCGTCGCCGAACGTGACGCTGACGATTCCGTCGCCCAGGTTGCGCTTCTCCTTGCCCGGCTCGATGGAGATGAGCAGATCAGCGTACAGTCCCGCGCCGACGGTGCCATCGGGCGCCCAGGCGAAACCGCGCACGTCGAGGTTCGGATCCTGCGCGAGGGTCTCCGGCTCCTCGTCGATCGTGAAGTCGCGATGGAGAAGGTAGATCGGCGCGAGGGCGGCGCTCCTGCCCTGGTAGATCATCTCGAGCGCGCCGTACTGCGGCGCTGGTGAGCTCGACGCGGTGGGTGGCGCGCTCAGAACCGGAGTCACGCTCGCACTGGCCGATGGCGACGGCGTCGCATCCTCGCTGGAGGCCACGGGCACGAAGCCCGCCGGCGTCGGCGATGCCTGCGACCCGGCACCGCCCAGCGAGCCGTCGCCCGCGAAGATGAGCGCGAGCAGGACGATCACCATGCCGGCCAGCAGCAAAATGACGCCGATGAGCCACGGTACCGCCTGCTCTGCCGTGCTCGGGCGTTCGGCCAGCTCGTCCTGTGCGTCGATGTCGTCGCCGGTACCCAGCGATGTGCGAATGCGGCCGATCTGCGCCTCGAGGCTGTCGCGATCGGCTGACGACTCGGGCGCGTGCGGCGTCCACGACGTGGGCAGGACCTGCGTGGACTCGCCCTGGTGCTGCCAGGGCTCCGGCTGCCAGTCGTCGAGCGCCGCGGTGACGGGAGGCGTGAACGACTCCGGCTCCGCTTCGGGCTCCGGCTCCGGCTCGGGCTCCGGCTCCGCTTCGGGTTCCGGCTCCGGCTCAGGTTCCGGCTCCGGCTCCGGCTCCGGCTCCGGTTCGGGTGCCGGCTCCGGTTCGGCTATGGGCTCCCCTGGTCCGGCGGGTGCTTCGATGGCGGCCGCGATGGCACCAGGCTCGGACGGCCAGAGGTCTGGCTCCCAGATCGGCTCGATCGGCTTCTGCTCGACGGCGGCCTCGGCTGCGGCAGGCTCGATCGGCTCGATCGGCTTCTCCGCGAGGGCTGCATCGGCTACATCCTGCGCTGCCGGTGCCAGGTCGGCACCCTGTGTCGGAACCTCGTCGTCGAGTGCCGCTGGCTCCGGCTCGGGGAAGATGGACCGATAGAAGTCCGCGGTCGTCTGGGGCTCTGGCCGGTCGATGGGCGGCGCAACGGTCGCAATCGGCTCGGTCTCGGGCTCGGGTTCGGGCTCGGCCTCGAGTTCCGGCTCGACCCTCGCCTGCGCCCCCTCATGAGCGAGCGGCGGCTGCTCCAGAGGCGCGGGCGGATCGAGGGGCCGCTCCTCGACCGCGGCCGGCTCCTCGTCACGCCACGGCTCGGCGGGTCGCCATGGCTCGGCGGGCTGCCACGGCTCGGCATCGCTGGTGGCCCAGGGGTCGGTATCCGGTGCCCACGGCTCGACGCGCGGGCGAGCCGATGGCTCGTCGAATGGCGGCGCGCCAACATCCGCGGTGGGCGCCGGTTCACCGCGCGGGGCATCACCGGCGCCGGGGATGCCGGGAACGTCATCGGCCCACGACTCCGCCCAGGGATCACTGGCGGGTGGCGCGGGCTCCTCGATGACGTATTCGTCGGCGGTCGGGGCGGGCGGCGGCCAGACATCCCAGGCCGACGAGTCGTCGCGCGGGGCCTCGCCCCACGGATCCTCCGCCGACCAGGGGTCGCTCGACGGTTGCGCGGGGGATGACGACTCGAAGTCCTCGGCAGGCCAGTCGCGATCCTCCGGGCCTGGAGATGACGGCCGATCCCAAGGTCCGCTCATGCGCGGGCCCTCGTGGGTATACGGCTCACGGCGGGAATCATACCCAAGAGGCGGGAACAAGGCGGCCACGCGTCCTGATCGGCGCGACGCCGTGCCACACTCGCATGCGGCGGGAAGGACGGCCGATCATCGGCTGAGTGGCCGGCGGCGGCCACGAGGCGGCCGCGGTAGGCGATCAGTCGGTGGCGGCCCACATGATGAGGCCAACCGTCACGACGCCTGTCACGAGGCCGATGAACGCGGCAGTCCCCTCGGGTCCCTGGCCGCCGACCGTCGGCATGGTGGCATTGATGACGGGCAGGCCGATCATCATGTAGCCGAGCCAGAGGACGGTCGCGATGGCGGCGATGATGCCGCGTCGACCTCGATCACGAACCATGTCGCCCGATCGTAGCAGACCGGCTCACGAGGTCGCGGCGAGGCGGGCGCGCTCCGGAACACGGTGGAACAGGGAGGGATCGGCGCGCCCGGTCAGCACGCGAAGCTTGGCGGCCGCCACCAGGCCCAGGGTGACCTCGCGGCCGTCATCGGCTCCTCCGTCGACCCGGCGCAGGGTCATGGTGCCGATGTGCTCGCCGACATCGGCGACGTCGAAGAGGTTGCCAGGTCGCACGCCGTTCTCTTCGAGGAAGGTCAGCAGACGAGCGTCCTCCTCCGCCTCCTCGGTCACGCGCAGGATCGTGACCTCGCCACCGGCGGTTGCCTCGGACAGGGCGATGCCCGCAGGACGCTCGGGCGTGCGGCCATCCCGGGGGATCGGATTGCCGTGCGGGCAGGTCGGCGGCCGCCCGAGGAGCTCGTCGATCTGGTCGGTCACCCGGTCACTGAAGGCGTGCTGGAGATGGTGGGCCTCCTCGTCCGCCTCGGCCCAGCCAAGGCCGATGACCTCGGTCAGCAGCCATTCCGCCAGCGCGTGGCGGCGAAAGGTGCGCTCAGCGACGTCGCGCCCCCGATCGGTCAGGTTCAGCTGGCGGCTCTCGTTGTCGACGCTGACGAGGCCCTCGCGCACGAGCCGAGTCACCATCTCGCTGACGGTTGCCGGGCTCACGCGCAGCCGTTCTGCCAGTCGCGCGGCGATGACCGGCTGACCCTCGCCGTGCATGTAGCGGATGGTCATGAGGTACTCGGCGGCCGCCTCGGTCGGCTCTGGACCTGGCCGGTTGATGTCCGCCATGCGTCGGATTCTAACGGCAGCCGCCGACACCCCGGCCGTCGCCGGGTTCACGCCGTCCGTATCGGCTGCGTGATCGGCTTCCAACGCCGATGCAGAGCACGATGGGCCCCAATCCAGGCCGCGCGGCGGCCCATCCGAGCACCAAAGGGGACATCGAAATGACTCACGTACAGCGAACACACGCTGGGACGAACGCGTTCCTGCCGGCCGCCTTCGCAGCTCTCGCAATGGCCGCCGCCCTCGCGCTGGCCATCGCCGTCAACGGCGTGCCGACGATTCCGAGCATCGGAAGCGGCGCCCAGGCCGCACCGACCATCGACCGTGCCGCGGTCGAGTCCGGCCGCGCCTGGCAGCTCCAGCGCGAGCAGCAGGCCGGGATTGGGGTCATCAGTGACGCCGTTCGACAGTCTGCCGCCGATTGGGAGCAGCAGCGCAAGGCCCAGAGCGGCGAGGGCTACCAGACCCACGAGAGGGTCATGCCCCCCGGCCTGTAACCCGCCTGACGCCCAAGATGCCGGGGCCCCGCGGGCGGCCCCGGCATCTCCGTGTGCTACGGCCCGCTGGCAGTCGCCTGCGCCCCAGCACCATCCCACTCGATGCCAGCCCTGGAGACGCCGGTGACGGTCAGCACGACCGATGCGACCTTGCGGGCGTTGAAGTTGCCGGTCGTCAGCGAACAGCTGCCACTCGCGTCCGTCGTGCAGCCGCCGGAGCCGGAGCTCCACGTGACCGATACGCTGGCGCCATCCACCGGGCGTCCGTTCGAGTCGGTGATGACCGCCGTGGCCGTCGCGGACCACGTGTTCTTGCCGGTCGCCTGGCTCGTCGCGGTGAAGGACTCGATGGACATTGTGGTGGACGCAGGCGGATCCGACGCCACGACCACCGACTGCGAGTCGGCGTCGGAGAGCCCTTCGGGATCGGTCACGGTCAACGTGACCGCGTACGTCCCGCCGGACGCGTAGGTGTGCGACGCATTCGGCGTCGTCGCCGTCCCGCCGTCGCCGAAGGTCCAGCTGAAAGACGTCGCGTCGGCGCTCGATGCGTTGACGAACGAGCAGGTCAGCTCAGCACAGGTCGCGCTGAAGCCGGCGACCGGCGGGTCGTTCATCGGGGGCGGCGGGCCGGTCGTCCAGGTGAAGCCGGCATTCCACGTCACCGATGCGAGCTTGGCCTGGCCCGCGACCGATGGATGGAAGTAGTCGCCAGAGACGTCGCCGGTCGTGAACGGGGTGTTGAACACGGCGTTGTTGTCGAAGAGGCACTGCGTGAACTGCGCGCAAACCGCAGCGAGCTCCGTGTTGAAGGCGATGTTCCGCTGCCGCACCGTCTCGCGACGCTGGACGTCTGCCGTCTGCGTCGACGTCGGATTGGCGAGGAGCGACTGGCAAATGCCGGCCGCCGACCAGATGAAGCGCGCCCAGAAGTTGCCCTTGAACAGCTGCCACAGCTGGTACACGTTCGGGATGCTCACGACGTACACGTGCGTGCTCGGCGAGACCTGGGTCAACGTCGTCATTGCCTGGTGGAACTGGTCGTGGAAGGCGGTGACGCTCGTCATGCCGCCGACCGTATCGGTGCAGAGGTCGTTGCCGCCGATGAGCACGGTGAGGTAGTCGGGATTGATCGAGTCGAGGGCCAACATCTGGGCGTTGAGGTTGATCATCTTCGCGCCACTCACCGAGCGGTTGTAGGCTCGCCCGCTGATATCGGCGCCCAGGCTCAGGAGGCGCAGGTAGTGGCTGTTGACGCTCGCGCTCGTACCGGTGGACCAGGAGTTCTGCGGCGCATCGGCTCCGAGAGAGCCTGCCGAGCTGGCCGCCTGGGTGATCGAGTCGCCGACCGCCGCGATGGAAGTCGGCATCGGCGCACTCGCTGCCGCGGCAGTCGCCGGTGCAGCTCCGACGAGGAGGGCGAGGGAGAGGAACGAGGAAAAACCAAGGCGCCGGGCTCGGGCGGACATCGGACGAAGCTCCCCACACGTATCGGTTGTGTTGACGCTACTCCTCGGTGAAGGCCGCGTACATACGGCATCTTCCCTAAACGCGTGCTGGGTCAGTCCTCGCCGGTGCCGGACTGCTCGCGGATGGTGTTCACCACGTTCGCATCGGCCAGCGTGGTCACATCGCCGAGATCACGCTGCTCGGCGATGTCGCGCAGCAGGCGGCGCATGATCTTGCCGGAGCGCGTCTTGGGCAGGTCGGGCGTGAACAGGATCTGCTTCGGTCGAGCGAACTTGCCGATCATCGTCGCCACGTGCTCGCGCAGCTCGTTTCCGAGCGCCTCCGAGGCCTCGTTGCCGGAGCGCAGGATGACGTAGCTGAAGATCGCCTGGCCGGTGAGCGGGTCGGAGCGGCCGACGACGGCGGCCTCCGCCACGGACGGATGCGAGACAAGCGCCGACTCGACCTCCGTGGTCGAGATGCGGTGGCCCGAGACGTTCATCACGTCGTCGACGCGGCCGAGCAGCCAGTAGTAGCCGTCATCGTCGCGCTTGCAGCCGTCCCCGGGGAAGTAGCGCCCCGGATAGCGCGACCAGTAGGTCGCCTCGTACCGCTCGGGGTCGCCGTAGATGCCCCGCAGCATCGCCGGCCACGGCCGCTCGAGGGTCAGATAGCCGCCGCCGCCCAGCGGCACGGAGCGACCACCCTCGTCCACGACGTCGGCACGGACTCCGGGGAACGGGAAGGTCGCCGAGCCCGGCTTGGTGGTGGTGATCCCGGGCAGCGGCGTGATCATGATCATGCCGGTCTCCGTCTGCCACCAGGTGTCGACCACCGGGCAGCGCTCGCCGCCGATGTACTTCCAGTACCAGGCCCAGGCCTCGGGGTTGATCGGCTCACCGACCGAGCCCAGCAGCCGGAGCGATGACAGGTCGTCATCCGCGAACTGCTCGTGGCCGTACTTCATCAGGGCGCGGATGGCGGTCGGCGCTGTGTACAGGATCGTGGCCTTGTACTTCGCCGCGAGCTGGGCCCATCGGTCCTTCTCGGGGAAGTCGATGGCGCCCTCGTAGATGATCCCGGTCGTCGCGTTCGTCAGCGGCCCGTAGACGATGTACGAATGGCCCGTCACCCAGCCGATGTCGGCCATGCACCAGTAGACGTCGGTCTCCGGATGGATGTCGAAGATGTACCGATGCGTCGTCGCCACGCCGGCGAGGTAGCCGCCGGTGGTGTGCATGATGCCCTTCGGCTTGGCCGTGGTGCCGCTCGTGTACAGCAGGTAGAGGAGGTCCTCCGAGTCCATCGGCTCCGGGTCGGCGCTCGTCGGCTGGCCCTCGATGAGCTCGTGATACCAGTGGTCGCGACCCTCGTCCCAGGCGACGTCATCGCCGGTGCGCTTCACGACCACGCAATGCTGGACCGATGAGGTCCGGCCGATCGCCTCGTCGGCCGCCTTCTTGAGCGCCACCGCCGCGCCCTTGCGATAGCCGCCATCGGCGGTGATGACGACGGTGCACTCGGCATCGTCGATGCGGTCGGCCAGCGCATCGGCGCTGAAGCCACCGAAGACGACCGAGTGCGGCGCGCCGATGCGGGTGCAGGCGAGCATGGCGACCGGGAGCTCGGGGATCATCGGCATGTAGATGGCGATGCGGTCGCCCTTCTTCACACCGAGCCCGCGGAGCGCGTTCGTGAACTGGCAGACCTCGTCCAGCAGCTGCTGGTAGGTGATTGTCCGCGTGTCGCCCGGCTCGCCCTCCCAGAAGTAGGCAACGCGGTCACCCAGGCCGGCGGCAACATGACGGTCGAGGCAGTTGACGCTGACGTTCAGCTTGCCGCCGATGAACCACTTCGCGTACGGCGCATCCCACGTGTAGAGCTCGCTCCACGGCTCAATCCAGTCGAGCCGGTTGCCCTCCTCGGTCCAGAAGGCGCGGAAGCCCTCCTCGGTGTCCGTGCGCTCATAGATGGTGGGGTCGCTCAGGAGCGCATTGCTGACGAACTCCTGCGGCGGCGGGAAGGTGCGATCCTCGCGCAGGAGGTTCTCGATCGTCGATTCGATGTGCTCTTCGGTCGTCATCGGCCGATTCTAGACCCGGGGAAATCTCCGCTGGCCGCCCTCGCCGGTCGGTCCGCGACCGGCAGCACCCATAATCGGCCCCGATGCTCCCGTTCCTCGGTGCCGCGGCGCTCGCCTTCGGCGCCATCTTCGTCGCCGAGTTCGGTGACAAGAGCCAGCTGCTGATCCTGGCCTTCGCGACGCGCTATGCCGCCCGCCCGGTGGTGCTGGGCCTGGTGCTCGCCGTGGCCTTCATCCAGGGCATCAGCGTGGCGGTTGGCGCCGTGGTGGGGGCGGCGCTGCCGCAGACGGCGGTCGCCGTCGTGTCGGGGATCGCCTTCCTGGCGGTCGCGGCGTGGACGCTGCGCGGGGACGACGAGGAGGATGAGCACGCGGCCCACGGCGCCGGCGCCAGCGGCCGACGGCTGGCGGGCGCCGGGCTGGTGCTGACCGTGGCGGGCACGTTCATCGTCGGCGAGCTGGGCGACAAGACGATGCTCGCGACGTTCGCCCTGGCGGCCAGCCAGGGCGCGCTGCCGACCTGGATCGGCTCGACGGCCGGAGAGATCGCGGCCAACCTCGTGGCCGTGGTCGTCGGCCGGCAGGTCGGGCATCGCCTGTCGCCGCGCGTCGTCCGCATCGGATCTGCCGCCCTCTTCGCCATCGCGGGCGTGGTCGTGCTGGTGGGAGCACTCGTCTCTGGCTGAGGGGCCAGTTCCGCTCGATATATCGAGCTGGATGCACCGGATGCCCGATCCACGCGCGGTTTCCGCGCTGCATCGAGTCCTCGTACGCACGAAGCGCGCGCGCCGGCGCAGCTCGTGCGCCTGGAGTCCCGACGTGGCGCGGAAACGCAGCGCGAGCGGGGACTCATGTGTGATCCGCTCGATGTATCGAGTTCTGCGGCGGCCCACGCCGATATATCGGGCAGCGCTGCACACGAGCACTGCGTCCGGTGCACGGCTGCCCTATGAATGAGGCACCGCTGCACGAGAGCATGCACTCATGTGCACGGCTGCCCGACATATCGGCGCACACCGATATCGGCGCACGCCGTCGCGCTCCGCTCGGCGCGCCACTTGCTTGGACTGCCGCCATGCGCTCCCCCATCGGTCCGATCCTCGTGGTTCTCGGCCTGGCCACGGTCGTCGTGCTCGTGCTCGTCCTCTTCCAGACCATCGGCCTGCGCAGCGACCTCGACGCGACGCGCGCCCAGCTCGAAACACTGCGCGGCACGGTCGAGACGCGCGATGAAGGCGTCAGCGAAGAGGAGCTCGTGGCGCGCCTGGATGAGCTCGAGGCCGGCATCCGCGACTGGCTCATCGCCACCGGTGCGGATGGCGGCTTCGACGAGACGCCAGGTGGAAGCGGCGGGGACACGACAGACGGCACGCTGACCGACCGCCTCGACGAGATCCTGGAGCGCATCCAGGCGCTGGACGACAGGATCGATGAGATCTGCGACGGCGTGCCCGTTTGCTGACTCGACACATCGAGGCAGAAGTGCGCGGAGCCGATCTCGCGCTGCGAATCCGCGATCCATCGAGTCCTGCGCCGCATGACGGGCGCGGCGGCGCGCTGCTCACGCGTATCCCGTCTCGATACATCGCGGATTCGCCGCGCCGCAGGAGCCTCCGGTTAATCCGCCTCGATGGATCGAGTCAGGCGGTCTCGATCGACGGCAGCCGCTCCCGTACCAGCACGAGTAACAGCGCTGCGGCGAGATATGAGCCGGCCATGATGCCGAACGCGACCGGATAGCCGAACCCGGAGACCACCGAGCCGATGATGAAGGCCCAGAACGCGCCGATGCCAAACGCGAAGGTGAAGTACACGGCGAAGGCGACGTCACGCATCGGTCCCGTGGCGCGATCGGCGAGGTAGGCCTGGAGCACCGGCGACTCGCTG
>DASTTX010000072.1:0-2930 GCA_035759945.1 Candidatus Limnocylindria bacterium
CGCCGCACCATCGCGTCGATGCTGAACCGGTCGCGGACGGTGGCGTACCCCGCCTCGCCGATGCGCCGCCGCAGCTCCTCGTCCCCCAGCAGCTCCAGCACCGCTGCGGCCAGGGCCGCAGGATCCGCCGGCGGCACGAGCACCCCGTCGACGCCGGAGGTGATGACCTCCGGAATGCCGCCGACGCCCGAAGCGACCACCGGCACCCGCCGGGCCATGGCCTCCAGGATCGAGATGCCCTGCGCCTCGCGCAGCGAGGGAAGCACCGCAACCGTGAGATCGGCGGTCAGCGCCGATACGTCCTCGCGGCGACCCGTGAAGATCACCCGATGCGACACGCCCAGAGCGGAAGCGAGCTCACGCAACGGCCCCAGAGAAGAACCCTCGCCGACCACCGCCAGCCAGGTGTCCGGCGCACCAGCGAGGATCGCAGGCATGGCTTCGATCAGGTATCGGTGCCCCTTCTCAGGCTCCAATCTCGCGACGACGCCCAGAAGAGAGGCCGCAGCGGGAATCCCGAACTCGCGCCGCAGCGCACAGGCAGGAGCGGGCGACGCGAAGCGCGACAGGTCCACGCCGTTGGGGATGACCGCGAAGCGGGCGCCGACCCGCCCCTCGGCCACCACCTTGCGCTGGATCGACTCCGAGGGAACGATCAGCCGATCCATCGACGGCGTCAGCGACGCCAGCAGCGCGATGTCGGACTCGGACCGCACCCGCGAGGAGTGCACGGTGGCCATGATCACGGGCACGCCCGCCGCAATGGCAGCCCGAACGCCGATCACCTCGGCGCGGTACATGTGCGCGTGGACGAGATCGATCTCCTCACGCCGCAGCCAGGCGGCCAGCTCGCGGACGGCGAGCTCGTCATCGGCGTCGTCGATGACGTCGACCGGCAGGCCAAGCGACCGCACCCTCGACACGGCCGAGCCCGAAGACAACGAGAGCGCCCGCACGTCGTACCTGGATCGGTCGAGGCGCAGCAGCAGCCCGGTGTAGCTCTCCTGGGCCCCGCCGTTGCCGCCGGTCGCGAGGAGCTGAAGCAGCCGCGGCCGCGGATGGCTTCGGGACCGATGCACCCGCCGATGCCGTGTGTAGGCAGCCCCCGCGATGGCGCCCTCATGATCAGGCGCCGATGCAGGACGTGGGCGATCCGGGGTCACGCCCCGATGCTATGGGTGGGCGCTTTACCCGTCAAAGCGGATGATCGTGGTGGTGATTCTCGACGGCATCCTCGCGCGGCGGGGCGCCGTCGTGCCAGACGTCGTAGGCCTCGCCGACGACGGTGTCGAAGCGCAGGCCCATGAGCACGATCCCGGCAAAGCCGGCCTTGCGGGCGGCCGCGGCGGCCTCCTTCGCCATATGCCAGCCGAGGGCGCGAGCATCGGTTTCGGAGAGACCGTGGAGGCGTTTGCGCAGCTCGTCGGAGATCGGCACGGCGCCGACGGACTCGAGGCGGCGGACCCATCGCTCGGTGAAGGGCGGCGTGATCTCGAGGTAGACCGGCGGGTCCTCGGGGCGGAGCTCCAGGCGCGCAGCCACGCCGGCAACGGAGGTGGGATCCATGACCGGGCCGGTGGTGACGAACTGGGCGCCGACCTCGACGCGGCGGCGGAACATCCATCGGCGCGAACGGGAGCTCATGCCGACCTCGAAGTCGATCGGCTCCACCGATGGCTGGAGCGCGCGCAGGTACTCGACGATCTCGTAGCTGTTGCTCCAGTGCTCGACCTCGGGAAGCATGTCGCCCTGTACGACCAGGAACGACTTCACTCCGTTGGCGATGGCGCCGCGGACCTCCGACTCGATCGCCAGGATGTTGCGGTCGCGGGTCGAGCACACGACGGTCGGGCGGACGTCCGGCACGTCGTGCGTGATGCGTGCGGCGAAGGCGTACGGCGAGACGCGGACCTGCTTGAAGGGGTTATCGGTGATGAGGACGTCGCGCCATCGGCCGCGGAGCTTGAGGTGGGTCATGCTCGGCAGGCGCGGCGGATTGACCTCGACCATCTCGATCCACGGCCCGCGTTCAGAGAGCATGCGTCACCCGCGCCGGAGCGTATATACGGTATATACGCGAGCCAGCGTGTAGCTCACGCTTCCCGGAGCTGGCGGGCGGCGGCGACCATGTCGCCCAGCTGCCGCTCGATCTCGTCCCAGCCGCGCGTCTTGAGCCCGCAGTCGGGGTTGACCCACAGGTCGACCGAGTCCATGAAGCCGCGGAAGTGCTCCAGGCGCTCCGTCATGACCGATGCGCCCGGCGTGTGCGGCGAATGGACGTCGAAGACGCCTGGGCCGATCTGCAGGTGGCCATCGGTGAAGAGCTCGTAGAACTGGCGGATGTAGGAATCGTCCTTGGAGCGGCTGAACTCGATCGACGCCACGTCCACGCCGGCGTCGGACCACAAAGGCACGATGTCACCGAAGTCGCCGTAGCACATGTGCGTGTGCATCTGGACGTGCGCCGGCTGGTTGAACACGTGGTTCAGCGATGCGCGAACGCCGCGCGCGTAGACCTCGCGCAACGACGGCGCATCCACGGTCGGCAGCGGCCAGCGCTCGCGGACGGCGGGCTCGTCGACCTGGATGACGCGACAGCCGGCGTCGACGAGATACCCGACTTCCTGGGCAATGGGCTGCGCCACCGCCCAGAACAGCCGATCATCCGGCACCGATGGCGGCCGGAACGACCAGTTCACGATCGTGACCGGCCCGGTGAGCATGCCCTTCACCGGCTTCGAGGTGGCGTCCTGGGCGGCCCGCCACTCGTCGACGGTCATCGGCTCGGTGATGGTGGGCGGCGCGGCCAGGATCGGCACGCGGATGGAGCGGGAGCCGTACGACAGCACCCAGCCGTGCTTCGTGGTGTAGAAGCCGTCCATCTGATCGGCGAAGTACTCGACCATGTCGGTGCGCTCGAACTCGCCGTG
>DASTTX010000073.1:0-2384 GCA_035759945.1 Candidatus Limnocylindria bacterium
CTGAAGGTCGAGGGCATCACGCTGTTCATCTTCGGTGGCGTCACCACCATCGACAGCGACTCGCGCACGCCGCGCGAGGAGGCGTTGATCGCCATCGCCGGGCCGGCGACGAGCATCGGCATCGGGCTCGCGCTCCTCGCGGTCGACGTGGCAGTCGGCCAGCCGCAGATCGGCGCGCTCGTGGGCTGGCTCGGGTTCATCAACCTCGCGCTTGGCGCCTTCAACCTCATTCCGGGCTTCCCGATGGACGGCGGCCGCGTGCTTCGTGCCCTCCTGTGGCGGCTGCGCGGTGATCGGCTGCTGGCAACCCGCAACGCGGCGGCGGTCGGGCGCGCGCTCGCCTATCTGCTGATCGGCTTCGGCGTGTTCATCGCCCTCCAGCCGGGTGGCGTGTTCAACGGCATCTGGCTGGCGCTCATCGGCTGGTTCCTGTCGAATGCCGCCGAGTCGACCGCCGTGCAGGCCGGCGTCGAGCGCAGCCTGCGAGGCGTGAAGGTGCGCGACGCCATGGTCGACAGCCCACCCGAGGTGTCGCCGAACGAGTCGGTGGCCGAGCTCGTGAACGAGCGGATGCTGCGCGGCGAGCACCGCTCCTACCTGGTCCGCTACGAGGATGGCGGGCTGGCAGGGCTCGTCACCTTGGGCGACGTGCGACGGCTGCCGCGCGAGCAGTGGGCGGACGCGCGCGTGACCGACATCATGACCCGCTACGCGGACCTGGCCACCATCGGCCCGGACGAGCCGCTCGCCGACGCGCTGCGCCTGACCGAGGAGCGCGAGGTCGGCCAGCTGCCGGTCATCGGCGACGACCCCCGCATGCCGCTCGGGATGGTCACTCGGCGGGGCATCCTGCGCCTCATCGATGCGCGGATGAAGCTCGGGCTCTGACGCCGATGCTCTCGCTGGACGACGCGCGCGGCCAATTGCTCGAGCGCGCCGTTCTCGCTCGTGGCGAGACCGTCTCGATCACCGTTGCCGTCGGCCGGGTCCTGGTCGACCCGCGCGTGGTGGCCGCCGTCGACGTGCCAGCCTTCGCGAACTCGGCAATGGACGGCTTCGCCCTTCGCGCCGCCGATGCGCCCGGTCCGCTGCGGCTCACCGGCCAGGTCGCAGCCGGTGCGTCGTCGCTCCCCTCGGTGGAGCCCGGTAGCACCGTGCGGATCATGACCGGTGCGCCGATGCCGCCCGGCGCCGACACGGTCGTCCCAATCGAGGAGGCAGTCGAGGCCGCCGATGGTGTGACCGTGCCAACCGTCGTTCCTTCGGGTGCCCACGTCCGCCCCGCGGCGCATGACACGCGGGCCGGCGACGAGGTCTGCCTGCCGGGCCCGCTCACGCCGGCCGCCATCGCCGTCCTCGCCTCGCTGGGGATCGGGTCGCTCGAGGTTCGACGCCGCCCCATGGTGGCGGTGCTGTCGACGGGCGACGAGCTTGCCGGCCCCGGCGACGACCTCCGACCTGGCCAGATCCATGACGCCAACACTCCTGCCCTGGCCGCCGCCGTGATCGAGGCCGGCGGGCAGCCGCTGGTCCTGCCGCGCGCCCCCGACGAGCGGGAGGCAATCGAGCATGCCCTGGCCGATGCGGCCGCGCGCGCGGACCTGGTCGTGACCTCGGGCGGCGTGAGCGTCGGGCGCCACGATCACGTGCGCGAGGTCCTCGAGGAGCGAGGCGAGCTCGGCTTCTGGCGCATCGCCGTCCAGCCCGGCAAGCCGCTGGCGGTCGGCGGGCTCGATGGCACGACCGTCATCGGGCTGCCGGGCAACCCGGTCAGCGCGCTCGTCACGTTCGAGCTGTTCGTGCGCCCCTTCATCCGCGCCGCGCTCGGCCTGTCGGGCGACGGGCGATTGCATCTCCGCGCCCGGCCGGACGCGCGGATCGAGAAGGACGCCGCGCGACGGGCCTTCCTTCGTGTCGTCGTGTCGGGCGACGGCGACGAGCTTCGCGCGCGCGCCGCCGGCGGACAGATGTCGTCTCAGCTGCGGCCGATGGCGGACGCCAATGCCCTGCTCGTGGTCCCCGAAGGCCCGGACGCCGCCGAACCCGAACGCACCTATGAGGCGATCATGCTCGGGCCGATCCGGGACGTCGCGTGATGCGCCCCACGCACCTCGACGATGAAGGCACGCCGCGCATGGTCGACGTCGGGGACAAGCCGGTGACGGCTCGGCGCGCCGTGGCGCACGCCGTGGTGCGCATGCGGCCCGACGTGCTCGCCACGCTGCTCGACGCTGGCGGTCCGAAGGGAGACGCGCTGGTCACCGCCCGGCTCGCCGGCATCGGCGCCGCGAAGCGCACCAGTGACCTCATTCCGCTCTGCCATCCGCTGCCGCTCGATCGAGTCGACCTGGAGCTCACGCCGGACCGGGCCGACGGCACAGTCG
>DASTTX010000074.1:0-27976 GCA_035759945.1 Candidatus Limnocylindria bacterium
CAGGTCGCGGGTGATGCCACCGGCGTTGCCCGCGGTGAATGCCAGGACCAGCACGCCGAAGATGTCAAGCCGATGCCGGACGGCGGCCATGGCGCCGGAGAGCGCAAAGACGAACGTCCCGACCAGGTCGAGCGCGAGGACGAGGCTTTCCATGCTCCTCCCGTATTATCCGGCGACGGCCGCGGGGCCGAAACGGGTCAGGAGCTCGCCGCCGAGCCAGGGTCTGCGCCGTCGCGGGGGTGGCCCTTCGGCACGAACACCATGATCGAGATGATGGCGGCGATCACCATCAGCAGGTTCGCGCCGAACGCGAACAGCGCCGCCTCGCGAACGGCGAGGTTGTCCTGCCGGCCGACGAAGGGGATCACGCCCTCGATCCAGTTGACCGGCCCGGTCTCGGCACTCAGCGCGGTGAAGATGGCGGCCGAGATGGCGACGCCGAACGACGCCCCCAGCGACGACGCCATCTTGTAGATGCCGGATCCCGAACCGGCCTGGTCGTCGGGCAGATTGGCGAGAGCGGCATCGGTGGATGGGGTTGCGTAGAACGCGAGGCCGACTCCGAACAGCGTGAAGGCGATGAAGGCCAGGATGGTGTACGTGTCGAGCAGCAGGTTCGTCGGCATGAGCAGCACGATGGTGACGGCCACGATGAGCGACCCCCAGATCATCGGCTTCCTCGGCCCGAAGCGTTGCAGGAGCTTCTCGCCCACCCTGATGAAGGCGACGATCGCGATCGCGTAGCCGATCGTGAGCAGTCCGGCCTCCTGTGCGCTCATGTCGCCGCCCACCTGCACCAGGGTCATGGCCACGATGATGATTCCGGCGACGGCATTGAGGAGCAGGTTCGACAGCGTCGCGCCGCTGTAGGTCCGGTTCCTGAACAGCTTGAAGTCGACGAAGGCGTCGGGGTTGTCGGACTCGGCGCGGAAGAAGAGGTAGCCGAAGGCGACGGTGATGAGTACCAGCGCCAGGGCAGCCGGGCTGAGCCACCCGATCGCGGAGCCCTGGGTCAGCAGGACCTGGAGCGCGACCATCGCGACCATGAACGTCACGATGCCCTTGAGGTCGAGCTTGTACGCACCGCCGCCACTGACCCGGCTCTCCGGCGTGCCGCGGACCATGAGCATGCCGATGACGGACACGGCCGCACAGGCGAAGAAGATCCACCGCCAGCCGACGTTGTCGGCCACGAGGCCGCCGAACAGCGCCGCGAATCCGGAGCCGCCCCAGGAGCCCATCGACCACAGGCTGATCGCGCGCTGGCGGCCCGCGCCCTCCCAGTACGCCTTCACCAGCGCGAGGCTGGCGGGCATGATGCACGCGGCCGAGAGCCCCTGGGCGATGCGGCCCAGGATGAGGCTGACCGGGCCCAGCGGCCCCGATGGCGCAAAGCCAACGAGCAGCGCGCCGATGATGCCGAACACGAAGCCGGCCTGCACGGTCTTGACCCGTCCGATGCGGTCGGCGGCGCCGCCAACGACGACGATGAAGATGCCCGAGAACAGCGCCGTGATCGACACCGCGATGTTCATCACGCTCATCTCCATGCCGAGGTCGGTGGCCATGGTCGACGCGATGTTGAGCGTGGTCTGAGCGAACAGCCAGAAGGCGAGGACGCCGAGGATCATCCCGATCAGGAGGCGGTCGTTCCCGATCGGTCTTGCGGCGGCCGCGGCAGGCGCTAGCGATGCTTGCGTCACTGCGCGAGCCACGCCAGCGCGGCGACCACGATGGCCGTCGTGCCGGTCGTCAGCGTGGGCTGGATCACCGGAGCGAACTTCGGCGAGTGGTTCGCCGGGATGTCGGTCGTCAGCGTGCCCGCCGCGTCTGCCCGATGCCATTCGTCGGGGTCGCTGCCGCCGATGCCCCAGTAGGTGTAGGGCACGCCGAAGGCATCGGCGATGGTGCTGAAGTCCTCGCTGGCCGATTGGCTCGGCGCGCTGAAGGCGCGCTCGCCGAACTGCTCCTCGAAGGCGGCAGCAACCCTCGCGGTCGTGTCCGGATCGTTGGAGGTCAGCGGGTAGGTGTCGTACAGCTCGAACTCCGGGTCCCTGGGCGAGCCGGACGCTGCGCATTCGCCCTTCACGACGCGCTCGATTGCGTCGATCAGCAGCGAGCGGGTCGCATCGCTGTAGGCGCGGATGTTGAGCTCGATGGTCGCGTGATCCGGAATGATGTTGCTCTTCGTCCCGGCGGCGAGGTGTCCCACCGTGATGACGGCGAACTCGCCCGGCGCAACCTCCCTCGCGACGATCGCCTGGAGGCGGACGACGATCATGGAGGCAAGCACGATCGGATCGACCGAGCGCTGCGGCATCGACCCGTGGCTGCCGCGCCCGTGCACCGTGATCCGCATGCTGGCGGCGGTCGACAAAAACGGTCCAGCGTGCGTCCCGACCGTCCCGCTCGCGTACGCGAGGACGTGCTGTGCCAGGGCGACGTCGGGCTTCGGAACGAGGTCGGTGAGGCCCGCCTCGACCATCTCGGTCGCGCCGGTGGCCGTCTCCTCCGCCGGCTGGAAGAGAGCGACGAACGTCCCGCGCCACGCGTCCCGGGCCTCCGCCAGCAGGCGTGCTGCGCCCACCAGGCTCGTGACGTGGACGTCATGTCCGCAGGCATGCGCGATCGGGACGGCGTTGCCGGCGGCGTCGGTCCCGTGCGCCGTGCTCGCGTAGGGGAGGCCGGTCTCCTCCTTGATCGGCAGCGCATCCATATCGGCGCGCATGAGCACTGTCGGCCCGTCGCCGTTGCGCAGGACGCCGACGAGCCCGGTCGACCCGATCCGGTCGCGCACGTCGTACCCGGTGTCGCGCAGCGCATCGGCTGCCGCTGCCGCAGTCGCGACCTCCTGATGGGGGAGCTCGGGATGCTGGTGGAGGGACCGATAGAGCTCTTCCTGCCATGGACGGATGGCGTCGAGGCCAGCGAGCACGCGGGCGACTGGCGAATCGGCGACCCCGGTGCCAGCCATGCGTCAGTCCTCCTCAGTCGGGCAGGATGCCACTGTCCGGCAAGCAGGCGGCATGCCGTCGGCCCGCCAATGTCACGCGACCGCGCCGCGGGCGGCCCAGGCGCGTGCGGTGATCACAAAGGGCGCCGGACCGAGGAGCGCGCTGCATCGGTCGCGGAGCGCGTTTCGCCGGGGCTCGTCCAGCGTCGCGACGTACGCCCCGGCCGGGCCGACCCCGCCGGTGAATGGCTCCCACCAGTCTTCGAAGGTCGGATGCTCGACCACTGAATCGAGGCTCGTCTCCTCGACGTCGTGGAGGCCAGCCGCCTCGAACAGCTGCTGCAGGTGACCGCGTCGGGCGCCTGGCAGATCCGATTCGTCATGCGCCGACGGGTCGAGCTCGCGGACGGCGTTCCAGAACGCCCCGAGGGGACCTTCGCCACCGGCGTGGTCCCACACACAGGCCACGACCACTCCGCCCCGGCGGGTGACCCGTGCCATCTCGCGCAGGCCGGCGACCGGATCGGGCCTGAAGTGGACGACGAGCTGGGCCAGCGCAGCGTCGAAGGCGCTGTCGCCGAACGGAAGGGCATCGGCCGATGCCTGGCGGACGTCGACCCCGGGGTGCCGCTCGCGCGCGGCCTCGACGAACGGAGGGGATGGATCGACAGCCGCGACGGACGGCGCACCCAGCCGTGCCACGAGCTCGGAGGTGAGCGCACCGGGCCCGCATCCGACGTCCAAGGCGCGCTGGCCTGCCGCCACATCGCCCAGGTCGGCCATCTGTGGCGCGAGGTGGCGGGAGTATCGGCCCATGAACCGGTCGTAAGCGTCCGCGGCGACGTTGAAGCTCACCGGCGCACTCTACGCCCGTAGACTCGGCGCGTGGAACGTTATGACGCCATCGTCATCGGCCTCGGCGGCATGGGGTCCGCATCGGCCTTCCATCTCGCGCGTCGTGGTCAGCGCGTGCTCGGCCTGGAGCGGTTCGACCTCCTGCACGAGCTCGGGTCGTCGCATGGTCTGACCCGGATCATCCGCCTCGCCTACCACGAGCATCCGTCGTACGTGCCCCTGCTGCGCAGGGCGTACGAGCTGTGGCATGAGCTGGAGGCGGTGGCTGGAGAGCCGTTGCTCATCACGACCGGCAGCGTCGAGGGCGGGCCGGAGGACGGGCCGACCTTTCGAGGTGCCCTCGAGGCGGCGCGGCTGCATGACATTCCGCACGAGGTTCTTGATGCGGGCGAGATGCGCCGGCGCTATCCGGCCTATGCCGGCTTTGACGCTACGACACGGGTCGTCTTCCAGGCCGATGGCGGGTTCCTGCTCGCCGAGAGGACGATCCTGGCCCACGTCAACGGTGCGCTCGCGGCGGGCGCCGACCTCCGGTTCCGCGAGGGCGTGCGCTCGTGGGAAGCGTTGGACCATGGCGGCGTCCGCGTCACGACGGCCCGCGCGACGTACGAGGCCGATCGCTTGGTCATCTGCGCCGGCCCGTGGGCGCGCCAGCTCCTGCCGTCGCTCGTCGAGCTGGCGGTGCCCGAACGCCAGGTGCTGGCGTGGCTGCAGCCGAGGCGTCCCGAGCTGTTCGGGCTCGAGCGCTTCCCGGTCTTCCTGGTCGACGTCGAGGAGGGCAGCTACTACGGCTTCCCGGTGCACGACGTGCCTGGCTTCAAGTTCGGGTGGTACCACCACTTCCGCGAGCCGATCGATCCCGATGACCCTGACCGCTCCGCCCGGCCCGACGACGAGGCCGCCCTGCGTGCCTTCGCCGAGCGTTACTTCCCCGACGGCGCCGGTCCGACGGTCATGCTCAAGGCGTGCATCTTCACGAACTCACCTGACGAGCACTTCATCATCGATACGCTCGCCGATGCGCCGCAGGTCAGTGTCGCGGCCGGCTTCTCTGGCCACGGCTACAAGTTCTGCAGCGTGATCGGCGAGATCATGGCCGACCTCGCGCTCGACGGAGCGACCCGGCACGACATCTCGTTGTTCTCTCTGGGCCGCTTCCGGGCTGGTGCGGATGAGCCGTTGCGTCGCGTCGCCCGACCTTAGGATCCCGCCGGTCGCGGATCGGGTCCACCGGTACCGATGGATAGGAGATTCGGCTTCCCGAGCACGGCGTTGCACAGAATGTGGACAACTTGGTGGACAGACCCCTTCCGGAGCGCGGGAAGCGGGGCCTACGATCCGACGCGGTCCTGCATCCTGCCCATCGAGGTGCAGAGACCCCGGGAATCATCCAACTCCATCCCACTCGCTCAACGGAGGGTGCCATCGAATGACCCAGCGGCCGTTGGTGTCCGACCCCGCCCCGCGGCACGGACCGCCCGGGGACCTGCCCGCCCCGGAGGTCGTCGCGTTCATCCGCTACTGCCACCAGCAACGCGGCGCGACCTGGCCCGAGCTCTATGACGAGATGTGCGGTGTCGCCGCCCGTCGTGAGTTCAACGGCTGGAGCCACGCCGACCTTGCGGCACGCGGACTGACGTTCTCCCTGCTCGAGATGCCTCGCCTGGCAAACTGGACGCGCGCCGTCCTGGCCGGCATGGCCGAGCAGCGCGAGACCGATGCCCATCGGGGAGCCGCGACACCACGCCTTGCAGCGCAGGCGGTCGCCTGACCCGTCTGCATCGAGGTCAGTTCATCGCCCCGCTCGGCTGTGGCCCAGCGGGGCGTTCTCGTCAGTAGGTGTGGCGACGGGCCATCTCGCGCTCGATCATGCGCTCCATGACCATGTACTTGGTGATGCGCCGGCGCAGCTCGTTGGCCTCGGGGGTGTAGAGATGGACGAACTGCTGCAGCTCCAGGCTCAACTTCCGGCTCGTCATGCGGGCGTGGTCGAGGTTGCGCCTCAGCAGCACCTGGTCCATGCGGCGCAGGTGCTCTTCGTTGAGCAGGTCCTCGTCGCGCAGAAGCTCGCGATCGACGTCCATCTGCGTCCGCTGCAGCTGCACCGGAGTGATGATCGGTTCATCGGCCATGTGTCCGCAGTCTAGCCCGATGCGGGCGCCTGCCGCTCGAGGAGCCGCTCGACGAGCCCGGTGAGCTCCTCGATCCCGAACGGCTTCGGCAGGACATGGATGTTGCCGATCCGCTCGAAGTCGTCGGCGCGGTTGCGCAGCGCGGCGACGTCGGCGGAGCAGACGATGATCGGAACCGATGACAGCCGGTCGTCTGCGCGCGACAGTGCCACGATCTCCCAGCCCGATGCTCCGCCCAGCAGGAGGTCCACGATCACCAGGTGTGGCTCGGACGCGGCGAGGTCGTCCACGCTGGTGGTGGGATCCTCGAAGGTCGAGACCTCATAGCCGCCATCCCCGTCGAGGATGTCGGTCATCAGCTCCAGGAACTCGGGGTTGTCGTTCAGAACGCTGATGCGATACCGATCGGCAGCCATATTTCGCTCGGGCGTGGAGGTCGGCGCGAGTATAGCCACTGGAGGCCATTCCGACGGATCGGTATCCTTGCCGCCGGTCCCCGTAGCTCAGTGGACCAGAGCAGCCGCCTTCTAAGCGGCCGGTCGCAGGTTCGAATCCTGCCGGGGACGCCAGCTTCAGCCGGCGGCGGACTCGATGGCCGAGACTGCGGTCGCCACCCCGTTCTCCGCGGCGAGCGAGGCGGACAAGCGTTCGGCGGCCGCGCGCATCTCGGGATCCACGGCGGCGGCCAGGCCGGCATCGGCCAGCTTCGCGGCGTCGAGCGAGCGCGCCTGAAGCTCGGGAGGCGCAACGCCGAGCCGGTGGAGGCGATCGGCCCAGTAGCGCTGGTCGCCGACATGCGGCACAACCACCGACGGGACGCCGGCGGCGCAGGCGGCATGGGTGGTGCCTGCGCCACCGTGGTGGATCACCACCGCGGCACGCGGGAAGAGTGCGCGGTGGTCGACGCTGCCGATACGAGCCAGGTTCGGCGAGCTCAGCGCAGCGGCGGCCGAGCCCTGCACGACGACCCGCCGGCCGGCGTGGAGCATCGATTCGACCGCGGCACCGACGGCGTCATCGGCGGCGCCGGACATCGAGCCGAAGGCGACCACCACGGGCGGCGCGCCATCGTCCAGGAACGTCTCGAGCGCCGCGGGCAACGTCGCGGGCGTCGTCCTGTCCAGCCACGCGCCGGTGACCCTGGTCGTCGGCGGCAGGTCGCCCGGGACGCGGATGATGGACGGCGAGCAGGCCACCATGTGCAGCAGCGGGGAGCGCGACCGGAAGAGCGGCACGCTGCGCTGCTGGCTTCCCGCGCGGGCGAGCAGCTCGTCGAGCGGCCTTCCCGTACGAGCCAGCATGCGATCGAGCATCGACCACGCGAGACGGTTGAGGGGTCCGAGGTTCGGCATGCCGGGCGGTGGCGCCGTGGCGGTCGGCAGCAGGACGGGGTCGAAGACGGCGGTTGCCCAGCGAACCCCGAGATCCAGCACGGCCGCGTGCGCCAGCGCATGGATCGCATGCAGCACGACGATGTCGTGACCCGCCAGCAGCTCGAGCAGGCGGCGGTGGTGCGCCTCGCCATCGGCCAGGTGGAAGTCGCGCAGCACGGCGACCTGGTCCATCGGTCCGCGAGTAGCCGCATCCGCAGCAACGCTGGCGATGCGTCCCGCGTCGGCGTGCGAGCCAGCGACCTCGACCCGCACGCCGGCCTGGCTGAGCAGGGACCGATGAACCGGCCAGGTCACCGCGGTCACATCGTGGCCGCGGCGCGCGAGCTCGCGCGCGAGGATGGCGAACGGCGCCACGTCGCCCTTCGTGCCGACCGTGGCCAGGGCGATGCGCGTCATATGGTGGTGAAGCTCCGTGGAGCGAATCGCGGCCCCCGCCGGGGCGCGAAGATACCCCCTGCCTCGAGGAGACGTTGGACTCGACCGCGCTGGCCACGGTACGGCTCGAGCAGCTCGAGCATGCGGCTGTCGTCGGCCCGCGGCTCACCGGCAAGCGCCCAGGCGATCGTGCTCGGCACGTGGAAGTCGCCCACGCTGACCGCGTCGGGATCGCCAAACGCAACGCGGCGCACCTCGGCGACGGTCCACGGCCCGATACCCGTCAAGGACGCCATACGTCGCCCGGCTTCGCCCGCCGATGGCGCCGATTCGATGGCGTCCGCGCGCGACGCGGCATGGCGGATGACATCGGCGCGCCGCCGCTCCACCCCGAGCGGATGGAAGCTGTGATACGGCAGCCCGGCCAGCGTGGCTGGTGCCGGTGGCAGGCGAAGGTCGATCGGGCCCGGCGCGCGCTCCCCATAGCGGCGCAGGAGCGCCGCGTACGACCGGAACGCCTCCGTCCCCGTCACCTTCTGCTCCAGGATCGCCGGCAGCAGGGCGTGGAGCACGCGGCGAGTCCGCGGCAGCCGCAGGCCGGGATGGCGCCGAACGAGCTCGGCGAGCACGTCATGCCGGGGTTCGAAGAGCTCGGGACGGTCGTCCTCGCCGACCAGCTCGGCCGCCGATGCGACCGCATGCTGCGCCCCTTCGCCCCATGCCTGCGCCGTGAGCACCGTTGGCGACTCGAGGCGAAGCAGCAGCGTCGCCGGTCCGTCGGGCGTGCGGAACGCGAGCGCGGCCTCCGCGCGGCCGAGGCGGACGGTGCGGTCGCCGCGGCCGTGGACCAGGGGGCCGAGTGTCGTTCCGAGCTCGAGCGGTCCGCGCAGCTCGACCCGGCCGCGGATCACCGGCGCATCGACAGCAGGATTGGCGCGACGCCGGACTGGGCCTCCTCGAACTCCGTCCGGCTGCGAATGCCGCGGTAACCCTCTGCCACGATCACCTGCGCGCATGCTGCACCGAGCGAGGCGCCCGGCCCCGGCAGCAGCACCACGTCGGGGGCGTATTCGCGGAGCGCGACGCGCAGTCCCGCCGCAAAGTCGTAGGTGGAGCCGGCCTGGCCCCGCAGCGACTGGGCCGCAAGGTCGGCGGGGTCGGTGGACCACGGCGTGAAGCGCGCGCCGCGATCATCGACGAGCGTCACGTTCGGCCGGTCCCAGGTCAGGTCGCCGATGGAGTCCGCCGCGCGATTTCCGGCGTCGCGACGCAGCGGGGTGTGCCAGCCGTCCCCACCGGCCAGACGGAGCGGATAGGTTCGCTCGGCCACCGCCACCGGCGGCAGCGACGAGCCGATGCGGTCCAGCGCCTCGATGGTGCCGCCGATGACGGCGAAGGCGCCGAGATCGATCGCCAGGCCGGCACTGCCGTTGGCCTGCGACAGCGCCGCGCGAACCTCGGAGCGGCGGTCGTCGTCCGGCTGCCAGGCGTCGTCGGTGAGCGGATAGATCAGCTCGCCGGCGGCGGCGGCGTCGGCGAGCGGTGCTTCGGCTGCTCGGGCCATCTCCTGCACCAGGCGGAAGGCGTCGTCGAACCCGAGCGCGCCCGACGCTGCCAGCGCCGTGTACCACCCGGTCGAGCTGGCGATGACGACGACGACCTCGTGGTCGTCGGCGATGCGCTCGGCATCGAGCAGGCTGGTCAGGAAGATCAGCGGCCAGGCGTTCGACGGGCGCAGGTGGACTCGCGGGTCGAACCCACCAGCGCCGTCCAGCGCCGTGAGGGGCGGGAGCTGTGCCGCGGCGCGCAGCTCGTCGGCGCGGCGCACCCACGGGTGGCTCGGTGGCAGCGAGCCGAGCGAGCGCGGCCCATACGAGCCGCGTCCGGGAAATGCGACGGCCGCGCGGCTCATGATCGCGCTGCGGCGTGCCGGCTGCGACCGGCCGCGGCGACGCCGGCGGCGACGATCTGATCGACGCCGACGAGCACAGCGGAGGTCGCCGGACCGAGCGGGACGAACGAGTCGACTGCCCTGACGCTCGACAGCCCGCTGGCAACGGCATGCTCGGCGAGGTCGGCGACGAGGGCATCGGCGACACCACCACCGGTCGCCCGGCACTCGTCCACGACCACGACTGCCCCGACGTCGGCGGCCTGCCTTCGGACGGCCTCGAAGGGCAGCGGATTGAGCCAGCGCAGGTCGAGCACGCGCGCGGCGAGGCCGTGATCCTCGCTCAGCCGCTTGGCGGCCTGGAGGCTGAGGCGGAGGCCGTTGGCGTAGCTGACCAGCAGGAGATCCGCGTCGCCTTCGACCTCGCCATGCATGCCGACCTCGCCCGGCAGCAGCACGTCCGGCGGCGGAGGATAGTCGGTGAGCCAGTCGCCGTCACCATCGCTGTACAGGTCGCGTTCGTGATAGAGCGCGATCGGCTCCAGGAAGACGACGACGCGCCCGTCCTCGGCCGCCATGGCGATCGCGCCACGCAGCATGCGGGCCGCATCGTCGCCGCGTGATGGGACGGCGAGCGCCAGGCCGGGGATGTCGCGCAGGGCACCGACACTGTTGTCGTTGTGGAAATGGCCGCCGAACCCCTTCTGGTACGCCAGGCCGGCAACGCGGACGACCATCGGATTGCGGAACTGGCCGGAGCTGAAGAACTGGAGCGACGCAGCCTCGCCGCGCAGCTGGTCGAGCGCGTTGTGGATGTAGGCCAGGTACTGGATCTCCGGGATCGGCAGCAGCCCGATGTGGGCAGCGCCCTGTGCGATGCCGAGAATGCTCGTCTCGTCGAGCAGGGTGTCGAACACGCGCGCGGCGCCGAACCGCTTCTGCAGGCCGACGCTCACGCCATACACGCCGCCCTTGCGGCCGACGTCCTCGCCGAAGACGAGGAGCTCAGGACGGCGCAGGAGCTCGTCGGTGAGGGCCGCGTTGATCGCGCCGGCCAGCGTCCGAGCCGTCGGCGCGGTGGCATCCTCGGGCAGCGTGGCGCCGAACGTGTCGCGACGCTCCTTCGCCGTCGCGAGCGGGGCGCGGGCTCGGTCGGCGACGCGGTCGGGATGGGAGGGCGCCAGTGGAGCGGTGACCTCCTCGGTGGTCTGGAGCCGCGGCCGCCGGGCCGCCTCCTCCGCCACGGCCATCACGCGAGCCCGCGCCTCGCGCACCAGGTCGCGCAGCTCGTCCGGCGTCGATGCTCCGGTCGTGACCAGGCGGCGCGCGTTTCGCAGCAGCGGGTCGCGCGCCTCGATGGCCTCGATCTCCGGCAACGATCGGTAGCTCTGCTCGGCGTCGCTGCCCGCGTGGCCCCACAGGCGAACCGTGCGCAGGTGCAGGAACGCGGGCTGGCGCGCCGAGCGCACGTGGGCGATCGCCATTCCGACGGCGTCCCACACCTCGTCGACCTCGCCGTCGGCGCGCACGTAGCGCAGGTGTGGCAGATTGCCGAAGGTCGCCTCGATCCAGCCGTCCGGCGTCGGGACGCTGATGCCCGTGTCGTTGTCCTCGCACACCAGCAGGAGCGGCATGGGGAGACCCATGCGCACGGCATAGCGAGCGGTGTTGATGGCCGACAGGGCGGTGGCGTGGTTCGCGCTGGCATCGCCGAACGAGCACACCACCACCGCGTCGTCACTGAGCCCGCTCGTGACCCCGACGCGACGCGCCCGCGCGAGGCTGAAGGCCAGCCCCATCGCCTTCGGCAGGTGGCTGGCGATCGTGCTCGTCTGTGGCGGTATCCACAACGCCCGGCTGCCCCACACCTTGTGCCTGCCCTGTGCGATCGGGTCATCGCTGGAAGCCACGACGCCGAGCAGGGTGTCGAGGGTCGGCGTCGAGCCAGGCAGCTGGCGGGCGCGGGCCATGACGAAGCCGCCGGAGCGATAGTGGAGGAAGGCCGGGTCATCGACGCGCAGTCGCGCGCCGACGACGGCGTTGTTCTCATGGCCGGCCGAGCCGATGGTGTAGAAGCTGCGGTTCGTCTTCTTCAGCTCGCGCGACGCCACGTCGACCTGGCGCGATGCCAGCTGGTCCTCGAAGAGCGCCATGGCGGCGGCCGCGGTGAGGCTGGACCCCGCACTGAGCGGCGCATCGGCGTCGAGCCGGCGCTCGGCCGGCGTGGCGTGAGCGAGATAGTCATCGAGCTGTCGCTCGACGACGGCGACGCGATCCCAGGTCATGCGGCAGGCTGGCTCGGTGAATTCGGGGGGCGGGCCAGCCCATGATAGCGCCGCCGCGCATGGCTATCGCCAGAAGGGGAAGTCGCCTCCTCCGGTGGATGCCGCGACGACGCCGGCCAGCACGAGCTGCAGCAGCAGGGCCACCAGCGGCGACCAGACCAGCGGATTGCGAAGCCAGCGACGAGACATGTTCGGGAGCCCTCGTTCTGCGCTCGACGGGTCGTCAGCTGCCCGTTCCGAAGCGCTGCCCTATGGAACTCCACAGCCGCTTACCAGCCGCTTACCAGCCGCTTACCAGCCGCTTACTGACGCGGGCGAACGCTCAGCCGCCCGCCGAGATGAGGACGATGCCCAGCACGGCCAGCGCAACGCCGAGCTGCCCGAGCCGCGGGAGGTGCTCTCCGAGCCGATAGCGCGCGAGGAGCATCGTGACGATCGGATACAGGCCGATGAGCGCTGCGGCGAGGCCGAGTGCCATCTGCTCGCGCGCGACGACGTACAGGGCGTTGCCGCCGACGTCGAAGATCCCGGCGGCGACGACCACTCGCCGGGGCACCGCGCGGCGATCGAAGCCGCGAATCGCAACGACAAGCACGGCAAGCCCAGCCGAGGCGGCGCGGTTGAACACCAGCGCCCAGAGCGGATCCCCACCGCGGGCCGCCAGGTCCAGCAGGACATACCAGGCGCCGAAGCTGACCGCCGCCAGGCCGGCGAGGGCAAGCGATCGGCGCCCGATCTCGTCGCGTGACGCTCCGCCGGCCGCCGCCGCGGCTGCGGCGGCGGCCGCCACCCCCACCAGCTGAAGTGGCGCGACCGTCGCGCCCAGCGCCACGCCGGCGAGAAGCGGCAGCGTCAGCGCGCCCGCGCCGCTGATCGAGGTCACCAGTCCCATGCTGCCGAGCGACATGCCGCGGTACAGGGCTGCGAGGCCGGCGACGCCGGCGAGCCCGGCCACCAGCCCGATTCCGATGGCGCCGATATCCGGCAGGGGCGGTCGCACGACGAGAACCCCGACGACGAGCGCGAGGAGCCCCACGAGATGGGCGCCCGCCACGGCGACGAGCGCGCCGGCACGTCGCGACGCGATGGCGCCGGCGAAGTCGCCGGCGCCGAAGGAGAGCGCGCCGAGCAGCCCGGCGCCGATGCCGATGGTTGGCAAGCGATCCTCGGTGAGCGGGCGGGTGGAACAGGCCGACTGTACCCGATGGCGACCACCGGCCAGACGACCGAATCCGGATGCTTGAAGCGGCCAGCCTGCGGATCCCGTCACCGCCAGCGTCACGGCCGCCGGAATGCGCGGCATCGGGTCTTGACACCCGCCGGTGGCGGATCGGATAGTGCGCCAATCCCGAGCCGACCATCCCATGGTGCCGGAACGACCCGGTCCGGTGGCGGCCAACGGCGCGAGGTGTTCGTGGCGGTCGACACAGCCCGGTACGCGAGCGCGGATTCTGACATCGGCTCCGCCGTCGCGGCAGTTCGGCTCGATGGGGTCGTCAAGCGCTTCGGGGACGTCACGGCGGTCGATGGCATCGACCTCGAGATCGCCGACGGCGAGTTCTTCAGCATGCTGGGCCCGTCGGGCTCCGGAAAGACGTCGACGCTGCGCATGATCGCGGGCTTCGAGGAGCCGACCGAGGGCCGGATCTGGCTGAGTGGCCGCGACATGACCGGCGTCCCGCCCTTCGACCGCGATGTGAACACCGTCTTCCAGGACTACGCCCTCTTCCCGCACATGACCGTGGGCGACAACGTTGGCTACGGGCTCGTCGTCCGGGGTGTTCCGCGCGCCGAGCGACGCGCGCGCGTGACGGACGCCCTTCGCATGGTTCGGCTCGACGGCTACGAAGCGCGCCGGCCGTCGCAGCTGTCAGGCGGACAGCGCCAGCGCGTCGCGCTGGCTCGGGCGCTCGTGAATCGCCCACGGCTGCTGCTCCTCGACGAGCCGCTCGGCGCACTCGACCTCAAGCTGCGAGAGGAGATGCAGATCGAGCTCAAGGCGATCCAGGCGGAGGTCGGCATCACCTTCGTGTACGTCACCCACGACCAGGAAGAGGCGCTGACGATGAGCGACCGGCTCGCCGTCTTCCATGACGGCCGCATCGAGCAGGTCGGGACGCCGGCGGACGTGTACGAGCATCCGACGACGACCTTCGTGGCTGGCTTCGTGGGGACGTCGAACCTGCTCACCGGCGACGCGGCGCGGGCCGTCATCGGCCGCGACGGCGTCTACACCGTGCGCCCCGAGAAGATCCGCCTGGCCGACCCGAGCGTGGCGCCGGCCGACGACGAGGGATCGGCTGCCGGCCGCATCGGCGAGGTCGTCTACATCGGTCCTGAAACGCGATACATCGTCGAGCTCGAGCTCGGGGGACAGCTCGTCGTCACACAGCAGAACCTCGAGACCTCCTCGATGGAGGCGCTCGAGACCCAGGGCAGGCCGGTGCGCCTCATCTGGAAGCGCCGGCACGTGTTGAGCCTCGCCACGAGCGAGGGAGTCGAGGGGGAAACGGAGGAAGAAACAAGCCGATGAGGCACCTGCGCATTCCCGTGCTGTTCAGCGCCGTGGCGCTGCTGCTCGCCGCCTGTGGCGGCCAGGGCAGCAGCTCGACGGGCCCGACCCCGATCGCCGAGATCGGCGACGGCGAAGGCGAGCTGAACCTGATCATCTGGGCCGGCTACGCCGAGAGCGGCGAGACCGATGCAGCCTATGACTGGGTCACGCCGTTCGAGGAGGAGACCGGCTGCCAGGTCAACACCACCAACATGACCGACTCGAACAACGGCGTCTCGCTGATGCAGTCGGGCGAGTACGACGGCATCAGCGCGTCGGGCGACGCGACGACGCGGCTCATCGCCAGCGGCCTGGCGGCGCCGATCAACACGGATGTCTTCGAGAACTACGACGCGGTCTTCGACGACCTCAAGAACCTGCCGCACAACACTGTCGACGGCGTCAACTACGGCGTCCCGCACGGCCGCGGACCGAACCTGCTGGCCTGGAACACCGATGAGGTCACCAGCGCGCCCACCAGCTGGGAGCCGATCTGGGAGGGTGGCGCTGACTATGCGGGCCGGATCAGCATCTACGACTCGTCGATCTTCATCGCCGATGCCGCGCTGCACCTGATGGCCACGCAGCCGGACCTCGGCATCACCGACCCGTACCAGCTCAACCAGGAGCAGTTCGACGCGTCGGTCGCCCTGCTCGAGGAGCTCGACGCGAACGACCCGCTCTACTGGAGCGACTTCAACGACCAGATCAGCTCGTACGCGAGCGGCGACGTCGTCATCGGCACGACGTGGCCATACCAGGTGAACCTGCTCCAGGCGGAGTCGGCTCCGATCGAGGCGACGCTCCCGGAGGAGGGAACGACCGGCTGGTCGGACACATGGATGATGTACTCGGAGGCCGAGCACCCCAACTGCATGCTCATGTGGATGGACCACATGATGTCGCCGGAGGCGAACGCCCAGGCCACGGTCTGGTTCGGCGAGGCGGCGACGAGCGAGCCGGCCTGCGAGGCGGCCGAGGCGCTGTCCGCCGGCCACTGCGAGTCACAGCATGCCGACGATCCCGGCTACTGGGAGAACGTGTGGTACTGGAGCACGCCACAGGAGGACTGCGCCGACGACGACCCCGACACGACCTGCGTGACGCAGGAGGACTGGGTCGACGCGTGGACGTCCCTCCGCGGCGCGTGATCCGTCGGCTCTGAGCGAACCGATGCTCCCCGGAGACCGCTCCGGGGAGCATCATTCTGCCGCGACGAAGTTCCGAGCACGCGCATGACGACCGCCAGCTCCGTCTCCGCCCCGGAGACAGCGACCCCGCAGCCCGGACGCCTCCGGCGATTCGCGGCGTGGCTTCACCTGCACAAGCGCGTCCAGCGCACCCTGCTCCTCGGTGGCCCGCTGACGTGGATGGTCGTCGCCTACTTCGGCTCGCTCTTCATCCTCCTGCTCGGTGCCTTCTGGGACCGCGATCCGTTCACCGGGCAGGTCCAGCCGTTCGCCTGGAGCCTCGACGCGTTCGAGTCGCTGATCACGAACCCGGTCTACCTGACCATTGCCGTGCGCACGATCACGATCGCCGCGGCCGTGACGCTGACGGACGCGATCCTGGCCGTGCCGATCGCGTACTACATGGCCCGCATTGCCACGCCACGCGTGCGACAGCTGATGGTGGTCGCGGTGCTCATGCCGCTGTGGGCCGCGTACCTGGTGAAGGTGTACGCGTGGCGCACGATCCTGCAGGGCAACGGCTTCCTGGAGTGGGCCCTCGGCCCGTTCGGTGTGGACGCGCCGGGACTCGGCCAGATCCTGAACGCCTGGGTCGTCCTGAGCTACCTGTGGCTGCCGTACATGATCCTGCCGATCTTCGCGGGGCTCGAGCGCATCCCGAGCTCGCTCCACGAGGCGTCGGCGGACCTCGGCGCACGGGCGGGCATCACGTTCCGGCGCGTGACGCTGCCACTCGTCTTTCCGGCCCTCGTGGCCGGCTCGATCTTCACCTTCTCCCTGACGCTGGGCGACTACATCACCCCGGATCTCGTGGCCGACGCGAAGTTCGTCGGCAACGTCATCTACGACAACTCGAGCCTCGGTAACCTGCCACTGGCGGCGGCGTACTCGCTGCTCCCGATCGTGGTGATGATCGGCTACCTCCTCGTGGCGCGGCGCCTCGGCGCCTTCGACTCGCTGTGAGCGCCCCGTCATGACCGAGCCGCGCTGGGTCCGCATCGGTCTTGCGCTGGCGAGCGGCGGGGTCCTCGTCTTCCTGTACCTGCCGCTGGTGATCCTCGCGATCTACGCCTTCAACCCGTCGCGCCTCCAGGTGTGGCCGCCCACCGGGCTGACGCTGCACTGGTTCGCGGAGGCCGCGGCCAACCCCGGGCTGCGTGCGGCCATCATCAACTCGCTCATCGCCGGTGCCGGGGCGACCGGAGTTGCGCTCGTCCTGGGCACCGCGGCCGCGCTCGCCGTGCAGCGCTTCACGTTCTTCGGCCGCGAGACGATCTCGTTCCTCTTCGTCCTGCCGATCGCTCTGCCCGGCGTGGTCACCGGCATCGCGCTGCGAACCACGTTCCAGACCCTGGACGTCGACTTCGGCCTGGCCACGATCATCGTGGGCCACGCCACCTTCTGCATCGTCATCGCCTACAACAACGTGATCGCCCGCCTTCGGCGTTTGCCGCGGACCCCCGAGGAGGCATCTGCCGATCTGGGCGCGGACACCTGGACGACGTTCCGGCGCATCACCCTGCCGGCGATGGGCACCGCGCTCCTCTCCGGCGGCCTGCTCGCCTTCGCGCTCTCCTTCGACGAGATCATCGTCACCAACTTCACCGCCGGCCCGGGGACGCAGACGATCCCGATGTGGATCCTGGCGGCCATCCAACGTCCTGCCGAGGTGCCGGTCGTGAACGTCGTGGCCTTCGTGCTGATCCTGCTGTCGGCCATCCCGGTCTACCTGGCGCAGCGCATCGCGGGCGGCGCGACCGGCGGCGGGAGGTACTGAACCGATGGTCGTGTGCCGCGTTTGGTGGCGCGCGGTAGCCTAGGCGCGCGTCCGGCCACCGAGCCGTCGGGCAAATCGGAGGGAGCTCGCTCGTGTCCACCTCGATCGCCTCAGCCACCGGCGCCACCGCCTGGGGCAAGGCCGTCATCGGCATCGTCGCCGTCCTGGCCGTCGGTATGGGTGCCGCGGCCGGCAGCTTCCTCATCGCCGGCCGAGCGGATGCGGTCGGGGGAGGCGCCTCCTACGTGCCGGCCTCGGCCCCGTTCTACGTCGAGCTGCGACTGGATGCCTCCGACGAGCAGGATGCCGCCCTGCGCGAGGTGCTCGGGCGCTTCCCGGCCGTCGAGGGCCTGGACCTCGACGCGCCGCTGTATGACCAGCTCGGCGATCGGATCGACGAGATGCTGGCCGACGAAGACACCGATCTCAGCTGGGCCGCCGACGCCGCCCCCTGGTTCGACGGGCGAATTGCCTTCGCCGTCCTCGACATCCCGGTCGAGTCCATGTCGGGCGACATGCCGTCCGCCGACGAGGCACCGCCCATGGTGGCGCTGCTCGGCGTGACCGACCGCGCCGCTGCCGAAGCCTCGATCGGCCGCGTGCTGGCCGAGGCCGATGTGCCGCTGACGTTCACCGAGCAGAGCCATGCGGGTGTGACGATCCGTTCGTCGAGCGACGAGGGCGCCTATGCCCTGGCGGACGACCAGCTGCTGCTCGCTCCGCGCGCCGAGGACATCGTCACCGCCCTCGACGCCCACGCCGATGCGTCGACGACGGTTGCCGAGGTGGACGAGATCAGCGCGCTGACCGAGGCCCTGCCGGACGACTGGCTGGCCTTCGGGCTCTACGACCTGCGTGACGTCATGGCGGCCGCGCTCGAGGCGGCTGCGACCGAGGAGCCGGAGATGGCGGAAACGTTCGGCACGCTCCTCGACAGTCAGCCGCTGCGCGGTGCCTTCGCGTTGAGCGCGACTGGGAACCGCCTGACCCTCGACGTGGCGACAGACCCGCCCAGCGGGGAGCTGGCGGTCGAGAACGTCGACCGCGGCCTCGCCGACGAGGTGCCCTCCGACGTCGTCTACTACAGCGAGGCCGGCAACATCGGCGCGTCGTTCACGGCCCTTATCGAGCCGATGAAGAAAGCGATGGCCGCCACGCTCGAGGCCCAGGAGCAGATCGCGACCATGGAGGCCGCGCTCGGCGGAGATCTGGAGGACCTGGTGAGCTGGATCGACGATGGCGCGATTGCGATCGGCGTTCGGGACGGTGAGCCGTACGCCGGCCTGCTCCTCGTGCCCAACGACGTCGACGCCGCCGAGCGTCGCCTCTCGCAGCTTGCGTCGTTCGCGACCCTTGCCGGCCTCGACCCGGAGAGCGGTGTGACGGTCGAGGAATCGGAGATCGGCTCGCAGACCGTGACGACGATCCGCTGGCAGGACGGCAGCGAAACGCCCGACCCGATGATGCCGGTGCCGGGCGCAATCTCGGTCCAGTACACCGTCACCGACGACCGGGCCATCATCGGCTTCGGCGAATCGTTCGTCGGGCGCGTGCTGGACCTGGATGCCGGCGAGTCACTCGGCGCCGCGGCTCGCTTCAGCGACGCGATCGCTGATCTCGGCGGACCGTCGGCGACGGCGCTCACCTGGGTCGACGTCACCGCCGCACGCCAGGCCATCGAGGCAGCCATGGGCCCGGCCATCGCCATGTTCGATCCCACTGGCGAGTACCAGGCCCAGGTCCTGCCGTGGCTCGAGCCGCTCGACCGCGTCGTGTCGGTGACTCGCCTGGAGGGCGATGTCCTGCTCCAGCGCGGCGCGCTGCTCGTCGATTGACCTCGGCGGAGCTCCCCGCCCCGCTCCGCCCGCTTCCGGATGCGGGCGAGGCGGCCCCCAGCCTCGCCGGTGCGATCGAGCGCCTGCGTGCGCTGGGCACCGAGCCGAGCACGTGGAGCAATGCGCCCGGCGACCGATACGCGTCGCACGAGCATGGCTACACCAAGCTGCTGATCTGCGCCGAGGGGTCGATCACCTTCCTGGTCGGCCCGAACGAGGTGCCGGTTGAGCTCCGCCCCGGTGACGGCTTCGAGCTGCCGCCGGGCACGCGGCACGGCGCCGTGGTCGGCCTGGCCGGCTGCACCTGCGTCGAGGGCCATCGGCGCTAGCGCTTCTTGATGCTCGACGCGGCCTTGCGCGCGTCCTCCTCGAAGCGGTTGTCGCGATACCAGCTCCTGCCTGCCCGCCGCGCTCGCAACGCTGCCGCGAGATAGACGACCGGGAAGGCCACGCCGTACCGCCGCCACTGACGGACGTGCTCGAGCTCGTGCTCGAGCTCCACATCGTTCAACGGGCGCCAGGCGAAGACGGTGCGTCCGATGGTGATGGCCAGCCAGTTGTCGATCAGGAACCGGCCGACCAGCCGCAGCCAGGGCAGCACCACGACGCGGTGCGGGGTCATCGTTCGGCGGGATGCAGCAGCAGGTCGGGCCGGTCGCGCCAGCGCTCGAGGAAGCGGTAGAAGTTGCGCCTGCTGAGGCGGTCGCGCTCCTCTACGGGCAGCGACTCCCAGCCGCGATGCTCGTGGCGCACGAGCGGCAGGGGCTCGGTCCGCACGGCGCGCCATCCGGCGTCGCGGACGGCGAAGCTGAAGTCCAGATCGGCGTTGCGGTAGTAGCGGAAGCGCCGATCGAAGCCGCCGACCGCCCGGAGCGCCTCCCGGCGGACGGCCAGGCAGTACGCCTCGATCGCATCGACTTCGCCCGGCGGCGCGTCGTCGAACTCGCGGGCATCGGCGCTGATGACGCCCCAGCCGCCGGCGATGCCGACGCCCGGGTCGTCGAACGCTCTGAGCAACGGGGCCACGAAGTCGCCCACCGGCTCGAGTGACGTGTCGAGCAGGAGGGTGATCTCGCCGCGCGAGTGCTGCATGCCCAGGGTGCGCGCGTCCGCCCAGCCAAGGCGGGCCGGCGCCGCGACGATCACCGGATCGATGACCAGCTCTTCAGCGCCCAGTGCGCCCGCCGCGTCGAAGCTCGCGGCGTTGTCGACGACCACGAGCTCCCACGTCGACGCGGGCGGATGCGCGGCGAGGCCACGAGCGGCGCGCACGAAGTCATCCACGTGGTCTTCGGCCGCGATCTGAACCGACGCCTCCACCGTGGCCGGTTGGGCGAGCGGTGATCCGCCGTCGGTTGCTGGTGCACCGGCCAGCATCGGCCTGGCGCTCGACCCCGTACCGGAGTCCTGGACCTCCCATCCGAGACTCGCGATCTGATCGCGCAGCGCATCGGCGCGATCGAAGTCGCGCGCCTCACGAGCGGCTGCGCGCTCGTCGAGCAGGCGTCGAACGTCGGGCGGGACCGAATCAGGGGACATGAACGGAAGTACTCCTGGACCTGCACCGAAGGTACCGGGCGGGCGGAGGGCACCGCAACCTTACTATCCGACCACGAGCCGCACCCACCGCACTGCCCGTGCGGACGGCACGTGCCATGTGCCCGAACACGAGGACCGAGAACACACCGATGATGACGAACGAGGTCGGAAAGCTGCTCACGGCGGCCGAGGTCGCCGAGATGCTGCACCTGCACGTGAACACCGTCAAGCGCCTGGGCGACCGGGGCGAGCTGCCGTTCTTCCGCGTCTGCAAGCGCGGGGATCGCCGCTTCCGCTACGACGACGTTCTCGACTTCCTGCGTCGCAGCAAGTAGCTCGACCGACATTTCACGCTCCCGGCCGAGTCCGGGTGCGCCCCTGCCAGGGGGCAGACGCAACGACCGCCGAGGTGCCAATTTCTCGGCGGTCGTTCGCATCTATCGCATAATCGGTCGCCATGGCTGACGAACCGACGCTGCGCCTCGAGGAGGGGCGGAGACTCCTCGACGACGGCGACTTCGACGGCGCCGTCCGCGTCCTCGCGCAGCTGACCGGCCACCCCGATCCGGAGCTCTCGGGCGAGGCGTGGCAGCACATCGGGACGGCGCGCTACCGCGCGGACGACGAGGAGGGTGCGCTGGCCGCGTGGCTGTCGGCGGCTCGAGTCGGCGGCCGGAACGCCTGGCTCGGCTGGCGCAGTGCGGCCGAGCAGCAGGTCCGCGATGGCGACCTGGAGGCCGCCATCGCGTCGTACCGCGAGGCGGACCGTCGCGCGCCGCCGATGGAGCGGGGGGCCATCGCGAACCGCATCGCGTGGCTGCTCAAGGAGACCGGGCACGACTTCGCGGCGCGGCGGCAGTTCAACCGCGCGCGCGGCGCCTACGCGAGCCACACCGCCTACGTCACCTACCTGATCATCGCGATCTGCGCCGCGCTGTTCCTGATCGACGGGGCGCTCAGCGGTGGCTCGACGCTCGGCGGCGGCCTCTTCGGCGGCCTCGGCCCGCTGGGCCAGGCCAACGCCATCAACGGCGTGATGGTGGCCCAGGGCGAGTGGTGGCGCATCTTCACCAGCGCCTTTTTCCACCTTGGCCTCATCCACATCGGCTTCAACATGTACGTGCTCTACCTGTACGGCTCGATCGTCGAGCACATGTACGGGCCGATCGAGTACGCCGCCATCTACCTGCTGTGCGCCGCCGGCGGCAGCGTGCTGACGATGCTGGTCGACCCCGTCCAGTTCGCCGCCGGCGCGTCCGGGGCAATCTTCGGCCTGATCGGCCTGCTGTTCGTCGTCTCGCGCCGGCACCACGCGGTCCTCGGACGGGAGGCGCGCTCGCTGATCGGCGGGATCGGCAGCTACCTGGTCTTCCTGCTCATCTTCACGTTCGTGGTGCCGGGCATCAGCTGGACCGGGCACCTCGGCGGGCTCGCGGTGGGTGCCATTCTCGGCTTCCTGCTGCCGCCCACCGGCGTGGCCACCATGGCCGGCATGTGGCGGACGCCGACCGGGGAGCGGCTGACCGGCGCCATGCCCGTCGCCGTGCGCGCCGCCATCTACGCCGGCGTCGCGGTGCTGCTGGTCATCGGCTCCTGGGTGGCAGTCGAGCGACTGGTCGGCTAGTTCGCGCCGGGTCACGGTCCGTGCGATCCTCTCCGGCATGTGCTTCGACACCGACTCCCGACCTCCGTTGCCGCCGATCCGCGGCGGCGCCATCGACGCCCGATCGCTGACCCTCACCAGCCGCGACGGCACCGCGTTCGCGGCCCATGCGGCGCGTGCCGAGCAGCCGTCCGGCGCCGGCATCGTGGTCATTCCCGACGTGCGCGGCCTGCACCCGTACTACGAGGAGCTTGCCCTGCGCTTCGCCGAGGCGGGCGTGCACGCCGTGGCGATCGACCTGTACGGCCGCACCGCCGCCGACCAGCCGCGCGGCGAGGGCTTCGCGCACGAGCCCCACGTCGGCCAGCTGCGCCCGGACGCGGTCAACGAGGACGTGGCCGCGGCAACGGCGTTCCTGCGCTCCAGCGACGGGGGAGCGGCCGAGCGGCTCTACACCATCGGCTTCTGCCTGGGCGGACGGGTCAGCCTGCTGCAGGCGGCGGCCGGGCTGGAGCTCGCAGGCGTCATCGGCCTGTATCCATGGCCCACCGGTGAGCATCGCAGCGGCATTCCATCTCCGGCAGTCGAGGCGCCGCGATTTGCGTGCCCGGTGCTCGCCATCTACGGCGGCGCCGATACCGGCATCCCGGCCGGGGCCCGCGAGGAGTTCGATCGCGCCCTCGACGCCGCCGGCGTGGAGCACCGCAGCGTCACCTACGACGGGGCACCGCACTCCTTCTTCGACCGCAAGGCGGCCGACTACGCCGATGCCAGCGCCGCCGCCTGGGACGAGATCCTGGCGTTCATGGGCGTTCGCTGAGGGGCATCGGAGAACCAAAACGCCCGCCGGGCCGTGCCGCGGCGGGCGCATCGGTCGAGAGAAGCCTCAGGCGGTGGGAGCCGGCTGCTCCGTCCGCAGCGAGCGCGACTCGGAGGGCCGAACCGGCCGCGTGTAGAGGTACAGCACCACGACCACGTAGGCCAGCCAGGCGAGGAACGTGATCCACTCGGGCGTGCTGGTGTAGCCGACCAGCGCGCGCAGGATGGAGCCGATGACGCCCAGCGCACCAGCCTCCGGGTCGTGCGGCAGCACCGCACTGATGTCGAAAGCGGTGGCGGTGCCGAAGTTGATCCAGCCGGCCTCGATGAACTCGTGGATGCCGTGGCTCAGCAGGCCGGCGGCAATGAAGATCAGCGCGATGCCGGTCCAGCTGAAGAAGGTGCGCAGGTTGATGAACCGCGCGCCCTTGTACAGCGCATAGCCGATGGCGACGGCGATCACGAGACCGATCAGCGCCCCGACCAGGGTGCTGCTCGCCTCGGTGCCGGCGGCCGTCGCCTGGCCCATCAGGAAGAGCGCAGTCTCGATGCCCTCGCGAATGACCGCGGTGAAGGCGAGGACGCCCAGGCCGAAGATGCCGCCCTCGAGCAGCGCGCGGTCGACGCCGGCGTGGAGCTCACCCTTGATGTTCGCCGACGTGCGGCGCATCCAGAACAGCATCCACGTCACGACGCCGGCGGCGATGAGCATCGCGAAGCCCTCGAAGATCTGCTCCGCCGGCTCCTCGAACCCGCCGATCGTGTTGAACAGCACGAGGCCGATGACGACGCTCAACGCGACGGCAGCGCCCGCACCGAGCCAGATCTTGCCGAAGTGGCGTTGGTTCCCGGTCCTGGCCAGGTAGGCGAGGATGATGCTCACGATGAGGGCAGCCTCGACGCCCTCGCGCAATCCCGTCAGCAAGCCGGTGGTCAGGAATCCGAAGTCCAAGGTCCTCTCCCGTGGGCGGGCGCGCTGCGATCGAGCGACTGGCCCGGCGGGTTGTAAGGCTAGCCTTACCATTTTCGTTCGTCAAACCAAATCACCGATGGATCGGTCGGGATTCGTCAGAGGCCAGTGACCCGGTAGATCTGCCAGGAATCGGGAACGCCCTTCAGCGTCCGCACGCCGGCGTCTTCGAAGCCGATACCTGAGCCGGCCACCAGGTCGCGCACGGTGCTCGACACGAGGATCTCGCCCGGTTCGGCGAGCGACTGGATGCGCGCGCCGATGTGGACGGCGACGCCCCGGAGCGCGGAGCCCGCGCGCTCGCACTCTCCGGCATGGAGGCCCACCCGGACTTCGAGACCCAGGTCGCGCAGGCCGGCGCGCATGCGGTCGGCACAGCGGATGGCACGCGCCGGTCCGTCGAAGGCGGCGAAGAAGCCATCGCCCGCTGTGTCGACCTCGCGCCCGCGATGGCGGGCGAGCTCCCGCCGGACGATGCCGTGATGCCGCTCGAGGAGCTCGTGCCAGCCCCGGTCGCCGAGTGTATCGGCCATCCGGGTGGACTCGACGATGTCAGAGAAGAGGACCGTGGCCAGGATCCGGTCGGACTCGATCTCGAGCCCGGCGACGCGCTCGATGAACGACTCCATCTCGGTAAGGGCCGCACGCCAGTCACCCGAGATGAAGGCGTGATCCTCGCCCGGAAGCTCGACGGCCGTCGCGCCGGGAATCCGTTCGGCCACGTAGCGCGACGCAAGCTCACTGCCCGCGCGCCAGAGAACGAGCGCAGGCACGTGAACGCTGGGGAGGATGTCGTCGACGTTCGTCTCGGCCACCATCCGCCACTGCGCCACGGCGTCGTCCGCGGTGCCGCTCTCGAGCTGATCCCGGCGGATCCACTCGACGAAATCGGTGTCGTCGATGCGGCTCGGCGCGACCGCGCGGACGATGTCCGCTGCGTGCTCGATCGTTCCCCACTGGGTCCGGATCTTCTCCGCGTAGCCGGTCACCAGCGCGTGGCGGTCCTGGCCGACGAGGCCCCACGGCGGCGACCACGCGATCAGGCCCGCCGTTCGCTCCGGATAGGTAGCCGCGAAGACACTGCACAGGGCAGTCGCGTGAGCCAACCCGAGCAGAACGACCCGCTCCGAGCCGATGGCGTCGAGCACGGCACGCATGTCGTCGACGCGCTGCTCGATGGTGGGCGTGACGCCGGGCTCGATGCGGTCCGACAGCCCCGTGCCCCGCCGGTCGAGGTGGACGACCCGGCCGATCGCGCCGAGGCGACGCAGGATGCCCGCCAGGACGGGCTCACGCCACTCGTTCTCGGTGTTCGAGGACCATGCCCGCATGACGAGGATGTCGATCGGCCCGTCGCCGCTCACCTTGTAGGCGACGTGTGTCCGATCGGTGGTGCGGGCGTACCGCGTCTCGGGAACCATCGGGCACAGTCTGCCGCCCACGGGGCGCATCGGTCTAGAATCAGAAGCCCGCCCCTTCGCACCCACGGAGCACCGATGATCGACTTTTCGCTGACCGATGCGCAGCGCGAGGTGCAGCGCACCGCGCGCGCCTTCGCCGAGCGCGAGATCCTGCCTCGCATCCAGCAGATGGACGCGAACGCCGAGTACGACCGCGGCCTGTACGAGAAGATGGGCGCAGAAGGCCTGCTGGGACTGCCCATCCCGGAGCAGTACGGCGGGGCGGGCATGGACTACATCGCCTTCGCGCTGCTCTGCGAGGAGATGGAGCGGGCCGATACGGCCTTCCGCGTCATCCTCTCGGTCCACACCGGGCTCAACTCGCTCACCTTGCTGCAGTGGGGATCGGAGGAGCAGAAGCAGCAGTACCTCGTGCCGCAGGCGCGCGGCGAGAAGCTGGCGACCTTTGGACTCACCGAGCCCGGCGTGGGATCCGATGCGGGAAACCTGTCAACCACGGCGCGCCGCGACGGCGACCGCTACATCCTCAACGGGTCGAAGATCTGGATCTCGTTGGCGGACACGGCGGACCACTTCCTCGTCTTCGCCAACGTCGATCGGTCGAAGGGCCACAGGGGAATCACCGCCTTCATCGTCGAGCGCTCCTTCCCCGGCTTCAGCTCCGGCTCGCTGCACGGCAAGCTCGGCGTCCGCGCTGGCAACACCGGCATCCTGACCTTCGACGACTGCGAGGTCCCGGCGGCCAACCGCGTGGGCGAGGAGGGCGAGGGCTTCACCATCGCCATGAGCGCCATCGACCAGGGCCGCTACACGGTGGCTGCCGGAAGCGTGGGGCTTGCGCAGGCGTGCCTCGACGCATCGGTCAGGTACGCGCACGAGCGCAAGGCCTTCGGCGAGGAGATTGGCCGGCACCAACTCGTCAAGCAGATGCTGGCCAAGATGGAGCAGGGCATCCAGGCGGGGCGCCTGCTGGTCTGGAAGGCCGGCTGGAAGAAGAACCGCGGCGAGCGCAACACGCGCGAGACCAGCATGGCGAAGTGGTTCTGCACCGACCACGCCGTCGCCTCAGCGCTGGACGCGATTCAGATCCACGGCGCGTACGGCTATTCGAACGAGTACCCGGTCGAGCGCTACCTGCGCAACTCGAAGGGCTCGGTCATCTACGAGGGCACCTCGCAGATCCATACGCTCATGCAGGCCGATTACCTGCTCGGCTACCGGCGCGACAAGGAGCTGCGCATGCCGCAGCCCGCGTACGAAGGGGAGATGTAGGCCCGACGGGGGTCGTCAGATCGCCCGCCGCCAACGTGACCGACGCCCGCCGCGAACCACGTCGACGCGCCGCCAGTTAGCAATCGGCCGAGCGCTCGTCGCGAGCGTCGTGCACGGCACGAAGCCGGACGCGACGACCGGGTTGCATCGGCACGAGCGCCAGTGCGGTGACGGCGAGGGCGGGGATGACCAGCGCGGCCGCCGCGGCCTGCGGCAGCGAGTAGGCGAGCGTCACCGGGTCCGGCCCGATGAACCGTGGAAAGGGCACCACGCCCAGCCCGGTCAGCCACCAGGCCAGAGGGGGAATGAGGACGGCAACGAGGAGCAGCCGGCGCATCCAATCGCCGAGCACGATCACGATCGCTGCACCGGCCAGCTGCGTCGCGAGGCTGCCCGCCAGGATGAGCACCACCCCAGCCGGCGTCCACGGCACGCGACCGATCCAGTAGCCATCGATCAGGCTGATGCCGGGATTGTTGATGTACTCGACCCAGGCGTAGGCGATCAACACCGCGAGCCCGAGCCCGATACCCGCCATTCCGGCCCAGCGGATGAAGTCGGCGCGCCGCAGGAAGGTCGCCATGCGGGTGGGAGCGGCCTGCGCCGATGCCGGCTCCGCGCTCACGCCTCGGGTCTCAGAATGAGGCGATCGACCGTCGACGCGCGGACAGCGTCGGCCGACCAGGCGATCGGCACGCCCTGGCCGCGCCGCCACAGGGCGAAGAGGTCGCGATAGTGGGGTGACACCGGGTTGCCGGACTGGCCGGCCGCGACGACGTATCGGCTGCGCTCGAAATCGGCCAGGTCGATCACGGTCCGATGATTGGCGATGGCGGCCGGGTTGGCCAGTGGCTCGAGCGGCCGCACACCCGCCTGAGCGACCGTGTTCGCGTCGCCGCCGAGCGGCACCGGTCCGAGGTTGAGGAGTCGATCCAGTGGTGCGCGCACCCCGAGCGGGTGCAGCAGGCGCAGCGGCCGCACCGATCCCCAGGCCCAGGCCGCCGGATCCGCGCCAAAGCGATCCCGCAGCGTCGAGACCGCCACGGCGAGCGCGGCGGCCATGTCGGGGCCGTGATCGCTGGTGCGAACGGCCGCCACCAGCTGGCTTACG
>DASTTX010000075.1:0-3321 GCA_035759945.1 Candidatus Limnocylindria bacterium
GACGCCGGCGAAGACCTGGTCGACCGGCAGGGGGAGACGCTTGAGGTCGGTCGCGGTGAAGTGCTCCGCACCGGCGACGACCTTCTGCTCGTCGGCTTCGGGCCGATCGTGCAGCGGTTGATGACCGTCGCCGATGAGCTCGCGTCAGCCGATGGCCTCGAGGCGACCGTGATCAACGCCAGGTGGGCGAAGCCGATGGACGAGGCACTGATCGCCGAGCACGCGGCGGGCAAGCGGCTGGTCGTCACCGCCGAGGAGTCGGCCGCCATGGGCGGCTTCGGCGACGGCGTGCTCGATGCGCTGAACCGTGCCGGCATCCACGTGCCGCTGCACAAGGTGGCGCTGGCCGACGGATTCGTGCATCACGGTGCCGTCGACGACCTGCGCGCGCAGCAGCGCATCGATGCGACGGGCATCGTCGCCCAGGTCCGCGAGACGCTCGGTATCCGTGCGACGCAACGTCGATCGAAGGTCAGCGCCGCGTAGCGTCCGCTCCTCAGCGCCGCCGTTCCTGAAAGCGGACCGCGAACAGGTCGACTTCCGGCCAGGTGAGCGGTATCCGGCTCGCCGGCGCCCGAACGGGCCGAATTCCCTCCAGCTGAGCACCAGGCGACAATTCAGGCGCTTTTCGCTCTTGTGGGACGCGTTATGCCCACTCGACGAGAATTGGGACGGTTCGCCCGCCACTTCGTCCGGCCGCGCAGGGCGGGGACGTGACCGCGCACCATGAGGCCGGTCGTCCGTAGCATGCTGTGCGGCATGGCGTCACGCATCCGACTGGACCAGCTGCTCGTCGATCGGGAGCTCGCGCGTTCGAAGGCCGAGGCCCAGGCGCTCATTCACGCCGGCGACGTTGAGCTGGACGGCACGCGGCGGCTCAAGCCGGGTCAGATGGTGGCCGCGGACGCATCGGTCTCGCTGGTCGAGAAGCCGAGGTGGGCCAGCCGCGCCGGGGCGAAGCTGGAAGCGGCCCTCGACGCCTTCGGTATCGATCCCACCGGCACGGTCGCACTGGACTCCGGTGCCTCGACCGGCGGCTTCACCGACGTCCTGCTGGCCCGGCGCGCGCGCATCGTCTACGCGGTCGACGTCGGGCGAGCGCAGCTCATTCAGCGCCTGCGCGACGACCCGCGGGTGGTGAGCATGGAGCGCACGAACCTTCGAGAGCTCCGCGAGCTGCCCGAGCCGGTTGGGCTCGCGACCCTCGACCTCAGCTTCATCAGCCTGCGCCTGGTGCTCCCGGCCGTCCGCAACCTGCTCACCGATGACGGTCGCGTGGTCGCCCTGGTCAAGCCGCAGTTCGAGGCGGGTCGCGACGACGTCCCGAGGGGCGGGGTCGTCACCGATCCCACCGTCTGGGAGCGCATCCTCCGCGACATGTGGACCGATGCGGAGGGCGCGGGCCTGCACGCCCATCGCGCCATTCGCTCGCCGATTCGCGGCGGCGATGGCAACGTCGAGTTCCTCGTCGATCTGCGCGTGGCAGGCGGCACCGAACGGACCGAGTACCTGGACAGCGCATTCGCGGCAGTGCGGAATGCCTGAGCGCGCTGCTGCGCACCGGCAATCTGGGCGCGCCGCGTAGCACGCGCGTATTACGATCACGCCGATGAAGCGAAGAAGCGCCGCCGCGCCGCAGGTCGAGCAGCTCGGGATCGGCTTCGAGGGACTCGAGGTCGTCGAGCCGGCCACGCACGAGCCAGCGCCGGACACGATGCGCCAGATCGTGAGCCTGCGCATGCCCGATGCGCTCCTCGCGCGGGTCGAGGAGGCGGCCCAGGCGCGTGGCGTGTCGCCATCCAGCCTGATGCGCGCGCTCATCGCCGCCGGGCTGGATCGCTCATATGCCGCCGTCACCGAGCCTCGTGACATGGCCGCGGAGCTCGCCGAGCTGCGCCGCAGCGTCGACCGCATCGCCGAGCGGCTGAGCCGATCGGAGGCCGATCCGGCGTGAAGCGCATCGGCTTCACCTTCAACCCGTACAGCGACCGCGCGTCAGCGATGCTCGGTCGCGCCCGTGCGTGGTGCGCCGACCGAGGCGTCGAGATGTGGGAGGCACCCGGCGACGCCTACGAGCGCATCGAGGGCGAGCTGGCCGCGACGGACTTCGTCTGCGTGCTCGGCGGTGACGGCACCTTCCTGCGCACCGCGCGTGCCATCGGCGGTTCGGGCGTCCCGGCGCTGGGCGTCAACCTGGGCCGCGTCGGCTTCCTGGCCAAGGTCGAGTCGGACGGCCTGGAGGCGGCGCTCGACCAGGTCGCGGCCGGCGATTACGTGACGGAGGACCGCTTCCGCATTCTCGCCACGCTGATCCGCCGTGATGGGAGCAGCGAGGAGCACGCCTGCCTGAACGAGGTCGTCGTCACGCGTGGCAGCCGGGTGCGCATGATCCGCCTCGAGGTCGAGGTCTCCGGCTCCCACCTGGCCACCTACGTGGCCGATGGCGTGGTCGTGGCCACGCCGACGGGCTCGACCGCCTACAGCTTCAGCGCGGGCGGCTCAATCCTGGATCCGCGCCTGCGAAACATGATCATCACGCCCGTTGCCGCGTACCTCTCGCCGCTGCACAGCGTCGTCGCGGGCGAGGGCCACCAGGTCAACCTCATCCTGCGCGAGGCGCACGACGGCGCGCTCGTCAGCCTGGATGGACAGCTCGACCTGCCGATGGCCATCGGTGACCGGGTCGAGGTCCGCGCCCTGCCCGAGCCGATGCGGATGATCGAGCCAACCGGCAGCACGCCCTTCTACGACCTCCTGCGCACAAAGGCGTCGCTGCTGCCGTACTAGGCCGATACTGCACCGATGCCGCTGCGCGAGCTCACCGTCGAGAACCTGGCCGTGGTCGAGTCCGTCCGGCTGGCGCTTGCGCCCGGCTTCACGGTCCTGACCGGCGAGACCGGCGCCGGGAAGTCGCTGGTGGTGGATGCGGTGGCGCTCGCCCTCGGGGCGCGGGCCAGCACCGACCAGGTCCGCGCGGGCGCCGATGCGGCGCGCGTGGAGGCGATCTTCGATGCGCCGCCACCGCAGCCGGACGACGCATTGGCCGACGTGATCGCTGCGGGCGAGGGCTCGGTCATCGTGCGACGCGAAATCGGCGCCGACGGTCGTTCAGTTGCCCGCGTCAACGATCGGACGGTGACGGTCGGCGGGCTGGCATCGCTGGGCACGCGCCTCGGCGAGATCCACGGCCAGCACGATCAGCAGCGGCTCCTGGAGCCGGCGTATCAGCTCGCGCTGCTGGACGGCTTCGCCGCGAATGCGGCGCTGGTCGCGGCCGTGGGTGACGCGTATCACGCCTGGCGGGCGGTTGCGGCCGCGTCC
>DASTTX010000076.1:0-6400 GCA_035759945.1 Candidatus Limnocylindria bacterium
GATTGGCTCAGCTGGTTAGAGCGCACGGTTCACATCCGTGAGGTCACTGGTTCGAATCCAGTATCGCCCACCATCTCTCCTCTCCTGACCGGCTCCTGAGCCGATGCGGGTCGTCCTCACCACCGAGTCGTACCTGCCGTACGTGTCGGGCGTCACGATCTCGGTCGATGGCCTGGCCCGCGGCCTTCGCGCCCGCGGCCACGACGTGCTCGTCGTCGCACCGCGGCCCGGCGCCGGCACGCCCGCAGCCGAGGGCGGCGTTAGCGGACCGGCGCCGGAGCTCGCGTGGCTCGACTCGTACCAGCTGCCGTGGGTCGCGCCGCCGATGTATCGCATGCCGTGGCCGAATCCGTGGTCACGTGCCCTCCGGGCGGCCGAGGGGTTCCGCCCGGACGTGGTGCATGCCCATTCGCCGTTCGTGACGGGTCTGATGGCCGTGCGCCTCGCGCGCTCCACGGGTGCCCCGCTCGTCTTCACCCATCACACCCGCTTCGGCGACTACGGCCATTACTTCGGCCCGCTCGCGGCCCTCGCGGCACGGGGGGTCGAGGCCTACCTGTCGCGCTTCTGGCGGGCGTGCAGCGCGGTGATCGCACCGTCGCGCGATCTCGCGACCGAGATCGACGCCCGCGGCGGCGCACGTCGGATCGAGGTCATCCCGACCGGCGTCGATGTCGCTGCCATCCGCGACACGGCCGCAGTCGACGCACGAGCAACCTCGGGCTGGCCACATGACGCGATCGTCGTCGCCTCGCTCGGCCGTCTCGCGCCGGAGAAGAGTCCGCAGGTCGTCCTGGACGCGGTCGCGGGAGTCGACGACGTGCGCCTGCTCGTCATCGGTGGTGGCCCATCCGAGGAATCGCTTCGCCGGCGGGCCGAACGCCCGGATCTCGCCGGCCGCGTGACGTTCACTGGTGCGCTCCCACACGCCGATGCGCTGGCGCGGCTGAAGGGGGCTGACCTGTTCGTCTTCGCATCGCGCACCGAGACCCAGGGCCTCGTGCTGGCGGAGGCGCTGGCCGCCGGCCTGCCCGCGGTCGCGGTCGACGGCCCGGGGGTGGGGGACTCGATCCGCGGCGGGATCGACGGGGTCATCGTGCCCGCGGAACCCGAGGCGACCCGCGCCCGGCGCCTGGGCGCCGCGCTGGCGCAGCTCGCTCGCGATCGCGACACGCGCGTGCGCATGGCAGCCGATGCGGCCGAGGGCGCAGCGCGCTTCGACATCGGTGCCCGCATCGCCGAGGTGGAGGAGCTGTATCGGTCCGTCGGCGCCGGCTGATGCCGATTTGGCTTGCGCCGACTTGGGGCCGGCGTACAATGCCTCGCATGCGAGTGAGTCTGGTGGCCCGCCTCGTCTCCCACCCATCCATCGACTTCGGTTCACCGCGCCGCGCTGCCCAGCGCTCTCGGCTCGGCCTGGACCGCGCGACGACGGTCTACCACCGTCCGCGACGGTCGACGGCGTCAGTCGCCAGCGTGAGCGCCCTGCGCTCGCAGACGAGCCGGTTCCGCTTCCCGGCGGTCGGCCGCGCCACTCGCCTGCCCGCCCGTCGCCCCGCGCTCCCCTTCGGGTTGCCGCGCGCCCGCCGCTCCTAGCGGCGCCGGCGTGCCGATCCTGCGCACGGCGCGAGCGACGTCCGCCGGCGGCGTCGTCCATCGGTTGATCGAGGGTCGCGTCCAGATCGCGCTGGTCCACCGACGCGCACCGGTGCTGTGGGCACTGCCCAAGGGCACGCCGGACTCCGGCGAGACGATCGAGGAGACGGCGCTGCGCGAGACGCGTGAGGAGACCGGCCTCGAGGTCGAGATCGAGGCGCGCCTGCAATCCATCCGGTACTTCTTCGTGCGCGGCACGACGCGCTTCCACAAGACCGTCCACTTCTTCCTGATGCGGCCGATTGGCGGGAGCCTCGACGCCCACGACGCCGAGTTCGACGAGGTGCGCTGGACGGACCTGTCGGAGGCGCTGGCGATCATGAGCCACGCCACCGAGCGCTCGGTGGTCGAGGAGGCGGCGGCCCTGATCGAGACACGCAGGGCATCGGTCCGCTCGGCGGAGGCAAGCGCGTGACGAGTTCGGCGGCGACCGACGAGCTGCGCCACACCCCACTCCATGACCTCCATCTCGAGCTCGGCGCGCGGATGGTGCCGTTCGCCGGCTACGAGATGCCGGTCCAGTACGAATCGATCATCGAGGAGCACCGCACCGTCCGAGGCGCCGTCGGGCTGTTCGACCTGTCACACATGGGCGAGCTGGAGGTGCGCGGCGACGAGGCGGTCGCGTTCCTGCGGTACGCCGTGGTCAGCGATCCTGGGGCGATCGAGATCGGGCAGGCGCAGTACTCGATGCTGTGCGACGACGACGGCGGGATCATCGACGACCTCATCATCTATCGGCTCGACGAGCAGCGCTTCATGGTCGTGTGCAACGCCTCGAATCGCTTCGCGGTGATCCAGCAGCTGATGACGCTGCTCGAGGACGGTGACCTCGCCGCCGAGGTCGAGGACCGCAGCGACGCGACCGGCCTCGTCGCTCCCCAGGGTCCACTGGCGGCCACGGTGCTCGCCCGCCTGACGGACCTCGAGCTCGATCAGGTCGCGAACTACCACTTCGCGCGTGGCAACGTGGCCGGCATCGAGTGCATCGTCGCGCGGACGGGGTACACCGGCGAGGATGGCTTCGAGCTGTTCTGTGACGCATCGCGCACCCGCGAGCTGTGGCAGGCGGTCGCCGCGGCAGGCGCCGGCGACGGGATTCGGCCCTGCGGCCTGGGGGCGCGCGACACCCTGCGGCTCGAGGCCGGCATGCCGCTGTACGGGAACGAGCTCAGCCGCGACACGACTCCGTTCGAGGTCAACCTCGGACGCGTCGTCAAGCTCGAGAAGGGCGAGTTCGTCGGCCGGCCGGCGCTCCAGGCGGTCGCGGATGCTGGTCCGCGGCGCAAGCTCATCGGCCTCCAGATGGTCGACAACGCCATCCCGCGCGCCGGCTACGAGGTGCGAGCCGGCGGCGATGCCGTGGGCAAGGTCACCAGCGGCACGCTGTCGCCAACGCTGGGCACGAAGATCGCCATGGCGCTCGTGCCCGCGGCGCTCGCTGGCATCGGCAACGAGTTCGAGGTGATGGTCCGCGAGCGCCCGCAGCGTGCCGAGCAGGTAAAGTTGCCCTTCTACCGGCGTCCGCGCGACTGACCCGCGGCCCTCACCGCCCAAGAGGAGGTTCCATCGGCCGATGTCCTACCCCGACGATCTGGCGTACTCGCGTGAGCACGAGTGGGTGCGGATGGACGGATCGCGCGCCACCATCGGCATCACCAGCTTCGCAGCCGATGAGCTGGGCGACATCGTCTTCGTCGAGCTGCCCGAGGTGGGCGCCAGCCTGAAGCAGTTCTCCGCGTTCGGTGTGGTCGAGAGCGTGAAGGCGGTGAGTGACCTTCTCGCACCGATCTCCGGCGAGGTGGTCGAGGTCAACGAGGCCCTCCGAGACGCGCCGGAGCTCATCAACTCCGATCCCTTCGGGGACGGCTGGATCGCCGTGGTCGAGGTCGCCGACGCGTCAGAGACCGATGCGCTGATGGACGCCACCGCATACGGCCAAGAGACCGCCTAGGTCCGCGCGGCGCTGATGACCTATTCACCGCACACCGATGCCGATCGGGCGCGCATGCTCGACGCCATCGGTGTGGCGTCGGTGGACGACCTGTTCGCCGACATCCCCGCCTCGGTGCGTGCCTCCGACTGGGACCTGCCGCCATCGCTGTCGGAGCAGGAGGTTCGCGCCGAGCTGGCGCGGCTGGCCGGACGCAACCGCATTCCGGACGTCTCATTTCTCGGTGCCGGCGTCTACCGCCACCTGATCCCCTCGGTGGTGGGGGAGGTGATCGGCCGCTCCGAGTTCGCGACCGCGTACACGCCGTATCAGCCAGAGGTGTCGCAGGGCACGCTCCAGAGCATCTACGAGTTCCAGTCGCTCATCTGCGAGCTGACCGGCATGGAGGTGGCGACCGCCTCGCACTACGACGGCGCCACGGCCACCGCGGAGGCCGCGCTCATGGCCTGCCGCCTGACCCGACGATCACGCGTGGCGGTGTCGGCCGGGGTGAACCCGGACTACCGACGCGTGCTCGAGACGTACTGCTCGGGGCCCGGCATCGAGGTGGTCACGGTGCCGATCGACCTCGCCGACGGCGGGTCGGGCACGACCTCGCTGGAGCCACTGGCGGATGACGTTGCCTGCCTGGTCGCCGCACAGCCGAACTTCTACGGCCAGATCGAGCCGATGCGCGAGCTGGCCACCGTTGCGCACGACGCCGGAGCGCAGCTGGTCGCCGTGGTCGAGCCGACGTCGCTGGCGCTGCTGGAGCCACCCGGCGCGTACGGCGCCGACCTCGTGGCAGCCGAGGGGCAGCCGCTCGGCATCCCGGCCAGCTTCGGCGGGCCCTACGTGGGCCTCATGGCGGCGCGCATGGCCTCGGTCCGGCAGATGCCCGGACGCCTGGTCGGCGCCACGCGCGACGGATCCGGGCGCAAGGGCTACGTCCTCACGCTCCAGGCGCGCGAGCAGCACATCCGCCGCGAGAAGGCCGCGAGCAACATCTGCACCAACCAGGCGCTGATGGCCCTGGCGGCCACGGCGTATCTCTCGGCGGTCGGGCCGCAGGGCCTGCGCGAGGTCGCCGAGCTGTCCATGACCCAGGCGCGGCACCTGGTTGCGGCAATGGAGGAGGCGGGCGTCGGCGTGCGCCGCTTCGGCGGCAGCTACTTCGCCGAGGTCGCCATGCGGGTCCCGGACGCCGCGCGCCGCCACGCGGCGCTGGCAGAGCAGGGGATCGTGGCCGGGTACCTCGCCGAGCGCGATGCGCCGGAGATGCAGGACACGTTGGTGCTGGCGACCACGGAGCTCACCACCGACGACGACATTGCGCGCCTGGTCTCGGCGCTGGAGGCGACCCGATGAGCGTGGCCGAGGCACCGGCTTCCGACACCTCCGGCCGCGGGTCGGCCTTCTCGGGCGCGACCGGCGGCGAGGAGCTCAGCATCGTCGAGCCCCTCATCTTCGAGCGCTCGCGTGCCCAGCGGCGCGCCGTTCGGTTCCCGCAGCCTTCCGACCGCGCGCGGCAGCGCGCCGCCGGGCAGCCGACGCTGCCCGCATCGGCCCTCAGGCAGCAGGCGCCGCGGCTGCCGGAGGTGAGCGAGCTGGAGATGCTGCGGCACTTCAACCGGCTGGCGCACCTCAACCAGGCGATCGATCTCAACTTCTACCCGCTCGGGTCGTGCACGATGAAGTACAACCCGAAGGTCAACGAGTGGTCCGCGCGGCTCCCGGGCCTGGCCGAGTCGCACCCCCTCGATCCGGAGGGGCTGGCGCAGGGATCGCTGGAGCTGATGTGGCTGCTGGCCGAGCAGCTGAAGGAGATCAGCGGGATGGCGGCCGTCTCGCTGCAGCCCGCGGCCGGTGCGCACGGCGAGCTGACCGGCATGCTGATGACGCGTGCCTACCATCGCTCTCGCGGCGAGGGGGATTCGCGCACGAAGGTGCTCGTGCCCGACTCCGCACACGGGACGAATCCGGCCACGGCCACCATGGTCGGCTACCAGACGGTGACGATCCGATCCAACGAGCGCGGCGGGATCGACCTCGAGGCGTTGCGTTCGGCGCTGGGCCCCGACGTCGCGGCGCTCATGATCACCAATCCGTCGACGCTGGGGATCTTCGAGGATCAGATCGACCAGGTCGTCGCGGCGGTCCACGACGCCGGCGCCATCGCCTACATGGACGGCGCCAACCTGAACGCAATCCTCGGGCGCTTCCGCCCGGGCGAGGCCGGCTTCGACGTCATGCACTTCAACCTCCACAAGACGTTCAGCACGCCGCACGGCGGCGGCGGTCCGGGGGCCGGGCCGGTCGGCGTGAGCGACAAGCTGGAGCCGTTCCTGCCGAGCCCGACCGTCGTGCTCGTCGAGGGCGGCGCGACGGACGTGCTCCGCAACGCGCGAGACGGTCGGTCGACGCCGGGCGCGCGGTGGACGTTGGACGACGATCGGCCCGACAGCATCGGCAAGGTGCGCAGCTGCTACGGCAACTTCGGCATGTTCGTGCGCGCCTACACGTACATCCGTTCGAATGGCGCGGAGGGGCTGCGCACCATCAGCGAGGACGCGGTGCTGGCGGCCAACTACCTTCGGGTCAGGCGGCACGACGTGTACGACCTGCCCTACGACCGGCTGTCGAAGCACGAGGTGGTGTTCAGCGGGCGCCGGCAGAAGCGGCAGCACGGCGTGACGACGCTCGACATCGCCAAGGCCATCCTGGACCACGGCATCCATCCGCCGACGATGTACTTCCCGCTGATCGTGGAGGAGGCGCTGATGGTCGAGCCGACCGAGACGGAGTCGCTCG
>DASTTX010000077.1:0-2068 GCA_035759945.1 Candidatus Limnocylindria bacterium
AGTGCCTCCTGCACCATCGCTCGCTGCGTCGGCGTGCCGTTCATGAGGGTCAGCACGACGTCGCGGCCGTGCATGATGTGGACGGACTCCTCCCAGCAGATCTTCTTCATCGTGCGGGCGTACGGCGCGTAGGAAGAGTCGCGCAGGGCCTGCTGGCTCACGATGGCCGCCGCGTCCACCAGCCAGGCGATGATCCCGACGTCAGCCCACGAGCGCGTCGGGTAGTGGAACACGTTGTGGAACTTCGTCTTGCCGTCGAGCAGGTCCTGGAGCATTGCCATGCGCGGCTTGCCGAGGTCCTCGGCGACGCGGTAGAGCAGCTGCGCGTGACCGACCTCGTCCTGGATCTTCGACGTCAGGGCAAGCTTCCGGCGCAGCGTCGGCGCACGCATGATCCAGTCGCGCTCCGGCAGGACTCCCATCAGCTCCGAGTTGGCATGCATCTCGACGAACTTGAGCACCGCGGCGCGGTAGTCGTCGGGCATCCAGTCGTCCGCCTCGACCTTGCCCCCGGAGCCGACGTGCGCGTAGAAGGCATCGGCGTCCCCTCGCGCGTACGGCGGCCGGCCACTCAGCGGCTGGATCGTATCGGCGTCATCCATGGCGACCAAGGGTACTGCAAGACCGATGCGACCGGCACGCACGGGCCGGTCGCATCGGCGGGGATCGGCGGGCGCGCTCAGCCGTCGCCATGCGGCGCGCGCTTGAGCGGCCGGTGCCAGCGCGCGTACGCCTCGTCCGGGCTGTACGACACCCATAGCCGATCAGCGCCGACGGTGACCTCGGGCCGCGGGATGTAGAGGTCAACGGGAACGAGCCCACTCGTCCGCACGAGGAGGTAGTCGGCGAAGACGGCGTCCACCGTGCCGATGCGGCGACCGCGCTCGCCGGTCAGGCTCGCCCCGACGCGGATGGCGGTCGTCTCGGTGCTCACCGTCACAGCCTAGCCGACGGTTCGGGCACCGCCACCTCGATCGCCCGAGGCACGAGCGAGATCGCGAGCGGCAGCGACCCGAACGGCTCGCCGTCGAGATGAATGCGCGTGGCGGGGCTTCCCTCGACGTCGATCGCGACTGCCGTGTGCATCGACACGGCGGGATGCCGGACGTGGGTCCCGCGGTACAGGTTGGGCAGCTCGCGCAGGGCGGTGATTCGCGAGATGTCGCCGACGACGCAGACGTCGAGGAGCCCGTCGTCGGCGCGCGCGTCCGGTGCGATCCGCATCCCGCCGCCGTAGTACGCGCCGTTCGCGACGGCGATCAGCAGGACGTCGCGCTCGAGCACCTGCCCGTCGAGGGCGATGCGGACGCGACAATTCTCGAATCGCCGCAGCTCGCCCAGCGTCGTCAGCAGGTAGCCGGCCCGGCTCGCCTGCCAGCCGCGACGCCGCGCCATCGCCGTCGCCACCTGGGCATCGAAACCGATGCCTCCGGCCGACGCGAACCAGCGCTCCTTGCCCGCGCCATTGCGCGCGCGGCCGACGTCGGTCGCGCGCAGCGAACGACCGACCGCCACCCGCCACGCTGCCGCCGGCTCGCTGGGCAGGCCGAGGCTGCGAGCGAGGTCGTTCCCGGTCCCGACCGGGATGATGCCGAGCCCTGCGACCGCGCCGTCGCTCCGCAACGCGCCGTTCAGCACTTCCTGGATCGTGCCATCGCCGCCGACGGCGATGATGCGGTCCTGCCCGGCCGCCGCGGCGCTCGCCGCCCGCTCCTCGGCATCGCCCCGGCGGCGCGTGATGAACAGGTCCACGTCGGGACGTCGCTCCAGCCGCTCGCGAAGCCACGGGATGAGCCTCGCGGCCCGGCCGCCACCGGCCGTCGGGTTCACGATCACCAGCGGGACGTGCGGCACGCGACCGATTGTGCGGTTGGCGTCAAGCATCGTGACGCGCTACGGTCGTGACATGGATCGCTGGCTGCGTCGCATCGCACGGCTCATCGGCACTGCTCTGGGGGCGTTCGCGGGCGTCACCGCCATCCAGCTCATGCGCCTGCGGCACATGGAGTTCCTGCCCGGCCATCCGGGCTTCTACATCAACCATGTCGTGCGCCTGAGCGGCGCGCCT
>DASTTX010000078.1:0-2052 GCA_035759945.1 Candidatus Limnocylindria bacterium
GACCCACGAACGGCCAGGCAAGGGCCTCGAGCTTGGCCGACTTTCCCAGGAGCGGTCTAGATCGGCCAAGAAGTGGCCGATACCCCCACGCAGCGACCAACGGCATCGCGGTTGGACGCGACCACCGATGACTGGCGAGCATTTCGGGCGTCTAATGGGCAATCCTGCGGAGGACAAGGCATGGCAACGGCGACGATTCCCGGATTCGCCGGAGAGCTCATTCGCCCCGGCGACGCGACCTTCGACCAGCACCGCGAGATCTGGAACGCCATGGTGGACCGACGCCCCGATCTCATCGCGCGCTGCACCACGTCGGAGGATGTGGCCGCCGCCGTCCGCCACGCCCGCCAGGGGGACCTCGAGATCGGCGTGAAGTGCGGCGGCCACAGCATCGTCGGCTACTCGGTGCCCGATGGCGGCCTGATGATCGACCTCAGCCCGATGAGCGCCGTTCGCATCGATACGGCCACGCGCCGCGCCCACGTCCAGGGCGGCTCATTGCTCCGGAATCTCGACCGCGCCGCTGAGCCCCACGGCCTGGCCACGACTGCCGGCAACGTCTCACATACCGGCGTCGGCGGCCTGACGCTGGGTGGCGGCATGGGCTGGCTCGCCCGCCAGTTCGGTCTGGCGTGCGACAACGTCGCGTCATACACGGTCGTCACGGCCGACGGCGAGGTCCTCCGTGCGAGCGCCGATGAGCTCCCCGACCTGTTCTGGGGCCTTCGCGGCGGTGGCGGCAACTTCGGGGTGGTGACGGACTTCGAATTTCGGCTCCACCCGCTCACGCACACCGTGCTGGCGGTCGACCGCTACTTCGACCTCGACGACGCACCTGCCGCGCTGCGCGCCTGGCGCGACCTCCTGGCCGATGCGCCACGGCAGGCGACGCTCACCGCCGACGTGTTCACCGCCGCGCAAGACGGTTCGCTGCCAGATCGGTTGAGTGGGCGGTCGGTAGTCGGCATCGGCTTCACGTGGGTGGGCGACCTCGAAGATGGTCGCCGCTACCTCGAACGGTTCCGGGACACGGGCGAGACGCTGGCGGAGGACGTCGCGGAGATGCGCTACGTCGAGCTGCAGAGCATCGCCGATGACGTGCACCACCATGGCAAGCGCCGCTACATGAAGGGCCACTACCTGGGCGAGCTGTCGGACGCGGCCATCGACGCCTTCATCGGACGGGGCGTTGCGTCGGGTGTCGAGCCCGATTGGAGCCGGCTGCCGAACGGTGGCCTGCAGTCGCACGGCGGTGCGATCCGCGACGTCTCCGATGATGAATCGGCGTTCAGCCATCGGCGCACGCTGGTCGAATGGGGCGGGTCGACCACCTGGCTTGACGCGGCCGAGGACGAGGAGCGCATCGCGGCTGCTCGCGCCTACGGCCGTGCCATGGAGCCCTTCGCGACCGGCGTGTACGTCAACACGCTGATGGACGAGGGCGAGGCCGGCGTTCGGCGTGCGTACAACGACGCCAAGCTCGCCCGTCTGGCGCAGGTCAAGCGCCGATACGACCCGGACAACGTCTTCCACCTGAACGCGAACGTCAGGCCGGCGCCCGCCGGCGCCTGACACGGGAGCCGGAGTGGCCATCAGCTTGGCCACCCCGGCCACGACAGGCTACCGAGGCGGGAACTCGAACGATTCGACGATCGGCCTGGTCTCGTCGACGAACGCCTCGAGGTCGGCGTCCTCGGCGGTGTCGACCATGACGGCCACGGTGTTGCCGTCACCGAGGTCGATCAGGGTGACGTGGTAGCGCTCTCCAACATCGAGCGCCCAGTGGTACCCGCCAAGCCGATAGAAGATCGGCACGGCCACGAACGGGTTCTGCTCGTCGCAGGTCCCCGTCCAATCGGTCCTGCCTTCGATGTACAGGGACAGCGCCGACAGGCCGTTGATCGTTCGCGACTCCGGCTCGGTCGTGTTCAGGCCGGGATGCTGTCGCAGCCAGTCGACGAGGTCCTGCGCACCGAAGCCGATGCCGGGCACGTTCGTCTCTTCGCCACAGTCGAGCGTCGCTGCTCCCGGGTTGCCGAGGATGCTGATCGC
>DASTTX010000079.1:0-32562 GCA_035759945.1 Candidatus Limnocylindria bacterium
GCCCAGATGTTGAGGCCGATGACGGCCGCCAGACCGATGAACGGGAGCACGCGTCGGAAGCGATAGTCGAACCGGCCCAGCGCGGCGAAGATGCCCGTCGGATGCGGCTCGAGATCCGGCGGGAGCTGGCGCGGCGCTGGTGCGGAGATCGCCGGGGGACGGATCGGCCCGTGCTGGATCGCCCTCGCTTCGCGCCCCATTCGACGCCACACGGCGGCGGCCGCCACGCCGGCGGAGAGGACGCCGATGAACGCCAGCCCAACGGCCAGCAGCCTGGTTCGCATGCGGAATCGATCTCGTGAGCTCGGGGTTGCGACGGGCGGGCGATGCGCAGCGTAGCGCAAGCCCGTCCCGGGTGCCTGAGCCGCCTCGAGGCCGCGCGGATCACCAGATTCACACGGTGTGTGCACCTGAAAGCGTCGCTCGGCTGAAACCGCCACTCCGTCGCCACAATGCACATCACGGGCGACATCGTGGCAACCTCAGGGCCCCTCAAACCTTTGCGAGCACCGCGTGTCGCTGGGGTGTGAATCTGGCGTTTCGCCGCGGACTATGATCCGCCGCGTGACGCGCCGAGCCTCGGACCGATGACCGTCCTCGCCCCGACCGCGTGGTGGCGTGGCCTCGGCAGCCTGACCCGCTCCGGCAGCTCGGTCGAGGGCCTGGCCTGGGCGCTGTACGACTTCGCGAACACGATCTTCAGCTTCGCGATCGTCAGCTTCGCGATGAGCCTGTGGTCCATCCGCTTCCTTGGCGAGGCCGATGGCACCTTCTGGTTCACCGCCGCGGTGAGCGTATCGGTCCTGCTCAACGCCATCGTCTCGCCGGTGCTCGGCGCCATGAGCGATCGCGTCGGCCGGCGCAAGCCATTCCTGGCGTTCTTCACCGCGCTCTGCATCGGCGGCACGGTGGTCATCGGCGTGGTCGACATTCGGCTCGGGCTGGTTGCCTTCGCGCTTGCCAACTTCGCCTACCAGGCGGCGCTCATCTACTACGACGCCATCCTGCCGGACGTGGCACGACCGGTGACGCGCGGTCGGCTCTCCGGCATCGGCGTGGCGCTCGGCTACTGCGGCACCCTCCTGGTCGGCGTCCTCCTGCTGCTCGGCGTCAGCACCGATCCCGGCGGCCGTTCCACGCCTTCGACCTTCCTCCTGGTCGGCGGGCTGTTCCTGCTGTTTGCCGGCCCGCTCTTCCTGCTGGTGCGCGAGGAGTCACGCGCGCGTGGGCGATTCAGCGCGCTCGACGCGGCACGCTCGTGGACGCAGCTGCGCGCCACCGTCCGCCACGCACGCGAGACCCCCGGCCTGCTGCGCTTCATCGTGGCGCGGTTCTTCTACTCCGACCCGGTGAACACCGCCATCGCCGTCATGAGCGCATTCGCCGTCCATGCCGTCGGCTTCACCGAGGGCCAGGCGCTCCAGGTGCTGCTCATCCTGACCGTGGTGGCCGTCATCGCCAGCTTCGGATGGGGCTTCCTGGCGGACCGATGGGGTCCGCGCCGCACCCTCTTCGCGGTCCTCGGCACCTGGGCGCTGGGGCTGGCAATCATCACGCTGTTCCTGTCGACGGTCCCGTTCCTGATCGCCGGCGCGATGCTCGGCGCGGGGCTGGGCGGCGTCGGCGTGGTGGACCGGCTCATGCTGCTGCGCCTGAGCTCACCGGACCGCATCGGCGAGATGTTCGGCCTCTACGGGCTGGCCGGGAAGTTCAGCGCGGTGATCGGGCCAATCGTCTACGGCGCGATCGTCGCGACGCTGCTCGAGACCCTCGACAAGGGCGCGTACCAGATCGCCATCGGCTCGCTCTTCGTCCTTTTGCTGGTCGGCACATTCATCCTCCGTGGCGTGCCGGAAGGCACGCCGGAGAACGAGGAGGCGGCGGTCGACGCGCTGACCGAGGGCGCGGCCGCATGACTGTCATCGTCGCCCACCGCGGGGCGTCGCGGCAGGCGCCCGAAAACACGATGGAGGCATTCCAGCTCGCGGTGGAGGCAGGGGCCGATGCGATCGAGCTCGACGTGCACCTCACCGCCGATGGCCAGCTCGCCGTCATCCATGACGACACGCTCGAGAGGACCACCGACCACACCGGGCGGGTCGCCGACCAGACGATGGACCAGATTCGCGAGGCCGATGCCGGCGCCACCTTCTCCCGAGACGACGACTCCGGCTTCCCGTTCGCCGATCGAGGGCTGCGGGTGCCCGAGCTATCCGATGTGCTCGAGTGGCTGCCGCAGTCGCTCGGCCTGGTGATCGAGATCAAGGCGCGAGCGGCCGCCGACGCGGTGGCCACCGCCGTCGCCTCCCACCCGGTACTCGCCGACGGGCGCCTGTCCGTCATCAGCTTCGACGAGGCGACCATCGAGCGCGTTCGCGAGCTGAACCCCGAGATCCGAACGGGCTACCTGCTCGTCCCAACCCAGCCGATCGAGCCGGCGCTGGTGTGGGCCACCGAGCACGGGCACCTCGGCGTCCATCCGTGGGAGGGTGACCTGGGGATCGATCCCCTGCCCCTGCTCGCCCAGGCGCGTGCCTACGGGCGCGAGATCGGCTGCTATGTCGTCAACGACCCGGAGCGGATGAAGCATCTCGCCGCCCTCGGACTGTGGGGCTTCGTCACCGACGTGCCCGACATCGCGAGGGCGGCGCTGGGTCCGTCGGCCTAGCCGACCGGCCTGCTCTCCATGGCGGCGAGGTCGCCGAGCGCCTCTCGCGCGGCGGTCTCGTCGTCGACGCCGAGCGCAACCGTCACGCGCGAGCCCTGCATCCCGGTCGGGATCACCGCCTCGATGTTCACGTCGCGGCTGGCGAGCCGGCGGGCGGCATCGCCGAGTGACCCGGGCCGGTCCTCGAGGCTGGCCGAGACGAGGCTCACCTCGCGATAGTCGTCGCTACGCTCCTCGAGCACCGATCGCGCACCGTTTTCGTCGTTCGTGATGATCGCGAGCGCTCCGTCGCCGTCGCCCCAGGTCATTCCCGAGATCCCGGTGATGTTGATGCCACGCTCCCCGAGGGCGTCGCCCAGGTCGGCAAGGCTCCCAGGCCGATTCGGCAACCTCACGATGAACGCATGCATGCGAACCACCTCCGTTCGTGGCGCCCGCCCGGCCATCGGCCCGTGAAGCTGCCGACGAGATCGGGCCGGCAAGACATCGAGTCTACGCCCGCTGTCACGCGGTTCTTCGCGCCACCTCTTGGTCACCGGCTGGGAGTAACGGCCAGTTCCTGGCCGAATTGGTTCGCCCTCGGCAAGGACGGCCAAGCAACAGAGCCGATGTTGGCTGTCCCTGGTCCGCCACGGGGAGAAACGGCCACTTCCTGGCCGATACTCCCGGCAGCGAACTAACCAACGAGGGCGTTCAGCGCCGCTTGCCCAGGATCCCGAGGATGCTGCGCAGGATGGTGTTGAAGGTGCCTGAACGAACGAAGCGGGCGCCCTCCTGGGCGACGTCGGTCCAGTCGACGCCACGCTCCGGCGCGCGGGTCGGACGCATGCGCCGCTCGTCTGACGACTCGGGATCCTCGACTCCCTCCATCGGCTCACGAGCATCCTCTTCGACCTGCTTCATGCGGGCGGCCAGGAGCTCCTTCGCAGACTCGGGATCGGTATCGGCGGCGTACGTCGGTGCGATTGCCGAGGCGCTGACCACCGCGTCGAAGACGGCGGGCTCGACCTGGGCCATGAGTGACATCGGCGGCCGCATCATGGTGCGCGCGGTCGGCATCGGCCGGCCCTTCGGATCGAGCGCGGTGATGAGCGCCTCGCCGGTGCCGAGCGCCGTCAGCTCCTCCTCGACGTCGTAGAGCTCCGTGGTCGGGAAGGTGTCGGCCGTGGCGCGGACGGTCTCGAGGTCATCTGGGGTGAATGCCCGGAGGGCGTGCTGAACGCGGTTGCCCAGCTGGCCGAGCACCTCGGCCGGAACGTCGGTCGGGGCGTGGGTCACGAAGAAGACGCCGACGCCCTTGGAGCGGATGAGGCGCGCGACGAGCTCGATCTGCTGCATGAACGTCTTGTTCGCGTCGCGGAAGAGCAGGTGCGCCTCGTCGAAGAAGAAGACGAGCTTCGGCTTCTCGACGTCGCCGACCTCGGGGAGCGATTCGTACAGGGACGCCAGCAGCCACATCATGAAGGTGCTGAACAGCGCCGGGCGGTCCTGCATGTCGGCGAGCTCGAGGATGCTCACGATGCCGCGGCCGTCATCGGCGGTGCGCAGGAAGTCGGAGACCTCGAACTCCGGGGAGCCGAAGAACGCATCGGCCTCCTGCTGCTCCAGCTCGACGATCTTGCGGACGATCACGCCGACGGTTGCCGTTGCCACCCCGCCGTACTCGGCCATCTCGGCCTTGCCCTCGTCCGAGTTGAGGTGGTTGAGGAGCGCCCGCAGGTCGGCCAGGTTGATCAGGGGCAGCTTCTTGTCGTCGGAGTACTTGAAGGCCAGCGCCAGGACGCTCTGCTGCGTCTCGTTCAGGTCCAGAACCTTGGCCAGCAGGATCGGCCCGAAGCTCGAGACCGATGCGCGCAGGCGAACGCCCTTGCCGTCGCGGTCGAGCGTGAAGAACTCGACCGGGTACGACTTCGGCGCGTACTCCGCAAAGCCGATGGCGTTGGCGCGTCCGATGAGCTTGTCATTGGGCTCGGCGGCGGTCGCCAACCCCGAGATGTCGCCCTTGATGTCGCTGATGAAGACCGGCACGCCGGCGTCGGACAGCTGCTCGGCGAGCACCTGGAGCGTCTTGGTCTTGCCGGTGCCGGTTGCGCCCGCCACGAGCCCATGGCGGTTCATCATTGCCAGCGGCACGCGGATCTGGGCGCCGGGAAGCGCCTCCTCGCCCCGCATGCCGGCGCCGAAGGAGAGCGCGCCGCCGTCGAAGGCGTAGCCGGCCGCCAGCGCGGCCTCGACATCGGTGGACATTGCCGGAGTGTACCGGCCGCCCGTACGCTGCACCGATGACGTACAGCATCGTGGCGCGCGACCCGGCCAGCGGTGCCTTCGGCGTCGCCGTGCAGTCGCACTTCTTCGGCGTCGGCCCGGTCGTGCCGTGGCTGGAGCCGGGCATCGGCGCGATCGCGACGCAGGCAACCGTCAACGTCTCGTTCGGGCCGATCGGCCTGGAGCTGCTCCGATCCGGCCGCGCGGCTCCCGACGTCATCGCGGCGCTGGTGGCATCCGATACCGGCTCCGCCGAACGGCAGATCGGCGTGGTCGACCGCGACGGCGTCGCGGCCGCGCACACGGGGGAGCGGTGCATCCCCGCGGCCGGCCACGTCGTCGGCGACGGATTCAGCGTCCAGGGCAACCTCCTCCGCGCCGAGGCCTGCTGGCCGGCGATGGAAGACGCATATCGCCGCTCCGAAGGCTCGCCCTTCTGGGAGCGTCTCCTCCTCGCCCTGGAGGCTGCCGAGGCAGCCGGCGGCGACGTGCGAGGCCGCCAGAGCGCGGCGATCGTGGTCGTGTCCGGTGAGCCGGTCGCACAGGCATGGCAGGGCCGCCTGCTCGACGTGCGGGTCGACGACCATCCCAACCCGGTGCCCGAGCTTCGGCGGCTGGCGGAGATGTCGGAGGCGTATCGGCTCATGGGCGAGCTGGAAGTCGGTGCCGCCGACCACCGACCGGTCGAGGAGCGCTACGCCGATGCGCGCCGGCTGGCGCCGGACGCGATGGAGCTCGTCTTCTGGCGCGGCATCGAGCTGGCGCTCGGCGGCGACGAGGAGGCAGCCCAGGCGGAGCTGCAGGTCGCCTTCAGCGCCGATCCCTCCTGGCGGGAGGCCCTGCAACACGTCGCCGAGGCTGGGCTCGTCGGCGACGACCCGGCGCTCGTGGGACGTCTCCTGGCATCCGCATCACCTGGATAGCCGAGAAGTAGCCCTCGGCCAGTCCCCTATTGATTGGGGCTATTTCACCTAAAGGCCCTGCCATGCGGCCCTGCGCCAGTCCATTGGGGCTGCCGCCGCATGAGGGGCGCCGGGGCGGACGCTTCGTGCGTGAAGCTCGCCAGCGAACTGGCGAAATCCAGCGCGGCATCGGCCTCATGTGGAATAGCGCCAATGGATTGGCGCGTCCCCGCCTCAGCCGCGCTTCGGGTCGATCCTCGGCAGACGCGTCTTGCCTTCCACCAGGAAGTGGCGGAACCACTCGTCGATGAGGCGCAGGTTGTCGACGCGCCGGAACGGCGTGCCGGATCGGGTCAGCTCGTGCGACTCCTCCGGGACGCGCATGAGCCGCACGGTCTTGCGGAGCGATCGCAGGACGGCGAACAGCTCCTCCGCCTGGGTGATCGTGCAGCGCAGGTCCTTCTCCGAATGCTGGATCAGCAGCGGCGTGGTCACGTTGGTCGCGTATGTCAGCGGTGAGTGGCGCCGGTACAGGTCCCAGTCCTCCCACGGATGGACGCCGTACTCGAACAGGCCGAAGGTCGGGCCGCCGATATCGCCCGACAGCATCTGGCTGATCATGTCGTTCACGCTGCGGCAGGTCACCGCAGCCTTGAAGCGATCCGTGTGGCCGACGATCCACGACGTCAGATAGCCGCCGTACGAGCCCCCGGTGACGCCCATCCGATCCGGATCGACCAGTCCATCGGCGATGAGGGCGTCGACGCCGGCCATCACGTCCTGCATCGGCCCGTCGCCCCAGTCGCGCACGTTCGCGGTAAGGAATGCCTGGCCGTAGCCCTGCGAGCCGCGCGGATTGCAGGCGTACACGCTCATGCCCGACGCCGCCAGCTGCTGCCACTCCCACATCAGTGACCAGCCGTAGAGCGTGGCGGGACCTCCGTGGATCTCGACAACGAGCGGTGCAGGGCTGCGCTTCGTGCTGCCCGGCGCCGGATAGAACCAGCCCTGCACGCGCCGGCCGTCGACCTCGTGCCAGCGCTCGACGGGCGCGACCAGCGCGACGTCCCCCCACCGCTCTGACATCAGCTTGCTGACGGTGCGCAACGCGACGCGCTCGTTGCCGGAGAGCCGCGCCGCGCCGATGTCGCCGACCACGATCTCGGGGGCCTGGGTCGCCGTGCTCCGCGCCGCCGCGATCCGGGCGCCGCCGCGCGGGAGGTCAATGGCGGTCGCCCGCGCGAGGAAGTGGCGGTCTCCGGTCATGCACTCCAGGCGGCCTCCGTCGATCTCGACGCGCCACAGCTCCATGGAGCCCTCGACGGGTGCCGCGAACATCAGCCAGCGTCCGCCGGCCAGCCACTTCGGCCGGCCGACCGCGGCGCCGACCAGGTCGCTGTTGATGCCGGCGGCGGCCTCGAGATCTGATTCGCCGATGAGGTCCTCGGCCAATCCGTCTCGCACGCGCATGCGCCACACGGAGGGCTGGTTCAGCTCGCCACGCGTCCAGTCGCGGTTGCCGATCGCGGCAATCCACTTGCCGTCCGGCGACCACGAGGGCTGTCCCCATGCCTGGCGGCCGCGGCCGGGCGACAGCTGGCGAAGATTCCGGCCACGCACATCGATGACGTAGATGTCGCTGCGCCAGCCCAGGTCCGGATTCGGGTGCCGGTCGGAGACGAACGCGATCTGCCGCCCATCCGGCGACCATTGCGGGTCGACGTCATGGTGGTCGCCCGTCGTCAGGCGCTCGACCTCGCTGCTCCCGACGTCGACAAGCCACAGGCGGGTGAACCGCTCGTTGATGAACCCGGCGCCGTTGAACTGGTACAGCAGCGTGTCGATCAGGCGCGTGTCCGGCGGCGGCGGATCATCGGGCTTGCGGTCGGGCTTCTTCTCCGGCTCCGCAGCGTCGGCCGTGCTGACGACCACGAGCCGTCGGCCGTCCGGCGACCACTCGATGGCTTCCACGTCCTTGGGAAGATCGGTGAGCTGGCGCGCCTCGCCACCATCGGCGAATGGCAGCAGCCAGACCTGTGTGCCGCCCTCCTTCGGCGCCTCGGCCTTGCCCGGCTTCGCCCCACCGCCCCCCGCCTGGAGCACCGCACCACGGTCGGACAGGAAGGCAATGGTGCGGCCATCGGGACTCCAGCGCGGGAACGTGTCGTTCTTGCTGCCAACGGTCAGCTGCCGAGCCGGTTCGCCGCCATCGGCAGGGGCAAGCCACAGAGAGGTGCGATAGCCATCCTTGCCCGGCGCAACCGCCTTGACGCTGAACGCGACGTAACGACCATCCGGCGAGAGGGCGACATCGGTTGGGACCTGGAGGTCGTAGAGGTCCTCGGGGCGCGGTGCGCGGGCGGCCATCGGCAGAGACTTCTCCAGTGGGGATGGGCCGCCAGTCTAGCCCGCGAGCGCCGTCAGATGGAGATTGCTTCGCGTTCCGACCGCGTGGGCTCGGCCACGGGCGCATCGGCCGCCACGGGCTCTTCGCTCGTGGACAGTAGTGGCGTTTCGGCGGGCTGCATGGCCCGGCCAACGGTCAGCGCCACGCCAATGAGGCCGAGCACGCCGACCAGCCGCGGCAGCCGAATCCCGAGCGCGTGATCGACCGAGAAGCGGCCCGGCCCGACGATCATGAGCGCCGTCGCGATCGAGAGGTTCGTGAGCGGCAGCTCGGCTCCACCACTGGTCGTCCAGATCGGCTTGCCCCAGTGGACCGTCGTGGTTGCCATGGTCATGGAGCCGATGATCCCGAGCGGTCCAAGCGGGTTCAGCGCGCCGAGCGCCGTCAGGAGGCCGCCACCGAACTCCGACGCGCCCGCGAGGAACGCCCATCGATGCGCCGGCCGCATCTCGAGCGACTCCATCATCCCGGCCGTTGCCTCTGGTCCGCCGCCGCCGAACCAGCCGAACAGCTTCTGGGCTCCGTGGCCGGCCAGCAGGCCGCCCATCACCAGGCGGACGATCAGTCGTGCGAAATCGGTCATGGTCGAGGGCTTCCTTGGTGCGATTGCTCGTGGCAACCGCACGTCCCATGCCGATAGCTCGGAACGGCGGCGAAGCCGCCGCGGCTCAGCCGAAGCTTCCGGACGAGCGGCTCAAGCCACCGCCGGAAGGCTCGCTTACGTTCGACCGAGGAGCCGCCTCAGCATCGGCCTACCAGTTCGTGGCGGTCGAGGGCTCGATCTCGCCGACGGACGCCAGCCAACGCTCGGCGTCGATCGCGGCCTTGCAGCCGTCGCCGGCGGCGGTGACCGCCTGGCGGTAGTGATGGTCGTGAACATCGCCGGCGATGAAGACGCCATCGATGCCCGAGCCCGTCTCGCCGACGATCTCGAGGTAGCCGCCCTCGCCGACGCGCAGCTGGCCCTCGAACAGCTCGGTGTTCGGCTTGTAGCCGATGGCGACGAACATGCCGTGCACCGGCAGCTCGCTCTCCTCGCCCGTGGCGGTGTCGCGCAGCATGAGCGAGCTCACCGTCATCTCGCCGCGAACCTCGGCGACCTCCTTGTTCCAGAGCACCTCGATCTTCGGGTCGCGCATCGCGCGGTCCTGCATGATCTTCGAGCCCCGGAACTCGCCGCGGCGCACGAGCATGGTGACCTTGTCGGCGAATCGCGTCAGGAAGGTGGCCTCCTCGAGGGCCGTGTCGCCACCGCCGACCACGGCCACCTCGCGACCACGGAAGAAAAAGCCGTCGCAGGTGGCGCAGGCGGAGACACCTCGCCCTCGGAAGTCCTCCTCGGACTGCAGCCCCAGCCACAGCGCCGATGCGCCAGTCGCAACGATCACCGCATCGGCCAGGTAGAGGTCCTCGCCGATCCAGATGCTGAACGGCCGCTTGCTGAAGTCCACCTTGGTGGCGTCGCGCTCGACCAGCCTGGCGCCGAAGCGCTCCGCCTGCTCACGGAACTTCTGCATGAGCTCCGGCCCCTGGACCCCCTCGGGAAAGCCGGGATAGTTCTCGACGTCGGAGGTGATCATCAGCTGACCCATCGGCGTGTTGCCGGCGATCACGAGCGGCTCGAGGTTCGCGCGGGCCGCATAGATGGCGGCGGTCAACCCGGCGGGTCCGGAGCCGATGATGGCGACCTTGTGATGTCGTGTCTCGGTGTCGGGTTGATCGGTCGCGGCGCCCGAGGGCGGAACGGTGGCGGTCATCGTCCTCGAAGTGTAACGCCCGACACCGGCCGCGTACCCATCGGTATGGGTCGCCTATCATTCCGCGACCGTGATCGACCAGGTGAAGCCGATGCCGGCGACGGCATGCTGAACGGGCTGCATGCCCTCCTTGCGGTGAGCACACGGGCCGATGCGGACGAGCTCCTCGACTCCGGCACCCTCACGGCTCGCGAGGTCGATGGCAACCTGGCGGACCTGGCGCGCCTCAACCGCCTGCCGGGCGGTACGGCGACGAGCGTCCGCGCCATCCGCTCGCTGCTGAACGGCACGGTTGGTGCTTCGATCCTGGATGCCGGGACGGGCCGCGCCGACATGCCGATCGCGTTCACGCGCGCCGGCTGGCGGACCGTCGCCGTCGACGCGAACCCGCAGGTCGCTCGCGTCGCACGTCGCGCGACCGAGCGGCATGGCGAGGTCGAGGTCGTCGACGGCGATGTTCGGCATCTCCCCTTCGCCGATGACGCCTTCGACGTGGCGCATTGCTCGCTGCTGCTCCACCACCTCGATCCGGACGAGGCGGTGGCCGCCCTCCGCGAGCTGGGGCGCGTCGCGCGTCGTGGCGTCGTGATCAACGACCTCCGGCGCGGGACGTTGCCCCTGCTCGCCACGGTGGCCAGTACGGCGTTCCTTGCCAGGAGCCCCGTCACCCGCGTGGATGGGCTCGCCTCGGCCCGCCGCGCCTACACCGTCCGGGAGCTCGATCGGCTCCTGGCGGGTGCCGGCCTGCGGTGCCGATGGCGCTCACCGGCCTGGATGCCGCGCGTCGTGACGGCCGCCGTCCCGTCATGACCGCGCTCGACGCGATCGTCGTCGGGGCGGGACCGGCCGGGTCGGCCGCCGCCGCCGGTCTCGCGCGTGCCGGCGCACGGGTCGTGCTCGTCGAGCGTGCGCATCATCCACGTCCGAAGGCGTGCGCCGAATACGCCAGCCCGCGGATCGTCGACGAGCTTGCGCGCATCGGGCTGCCGTTCGAGGCGTGGTCGACCGACGCCGTGCCGTTGTCCGGCATGCACCTCCACGCCGGCGGCTGCGCCGTCCGGATCGGGTACGCCGATCGCACCGCTCGGCGTCCGGCGTGGGGCGTGGATCGCCGCCGCTTCGACGCCCGGCTGGCCGAGCATGCCGCGGCCTCGGGGGCCGAGCTGCGTGAAGGCGTGGCGCTGGTCGACGTCTCCTCGGACGACGGGCGCGTGACCGCCGTTCGGCTCCGCGACCTCTCCAACGGTCGCGACGAAGAGCTTCGCGCCGACTGGATCATCGGAGCCGACGGTGCTCGCTCCAGCGTCGCCCGCCTGCTCGGGGTCGAGCGGCGCGTCGGCTTTCCGCGTCGCCTCGGCCTCGTCGCGCACCACTCGGGCGTCCCCGAGCTCACCGATCACGGGGAGATGCACGTCGGCGACGGCTATTACGTCGGGCTGGCGCCGACGCCCGGCGGCGAGCTCAACGTCGGCATTGCCCTGCCACTGGTGGACGGGGGCAGGCCGGCCACCGCGCGCTTCGACGGCGCCATCGCGGGCATCCCGGCCGTCGCCGAGCGGCTGCGCGAAACCACCCGCCTCACCCCGATCCGTGGCGCCGCCCCGATCGGCCATCGCGTTGCGGACGTGGCAGGTCCCGGGTGGCTGCTCATCGGCGACGCCGCGGGCTTCGTCGATCCCTTCACCGGCGAGGGCATCCATCGCGCACTCCGTTCTGGGCGGGCCGTCACGGAGGCCATCATCGGCGGCGGAGACGTCGTCAGGGCCTACCGCCGCGAGCGCCGCCGGGCGTTCGCGGCCAAGTCCGCGTTGAGCTGGCTGGTGCAGGGCTTCCTCGCGGCACCACCGCTGCTGGAGCACGCCGTCGCGCGCCTGGCCGACCGCCCCGAGGCGGCACTGCGGCTGGGCTCGGCGCTCGGCGACTGCCGGCCCGCCACGGATGCCCTCTCGCCGCGCGCGCTGCTTGACGTTCTGCGGCCATGAGGAGCGAGCTGCACGAGATGATGCGCGCGCCGTACGACCGCGTCTTCGACGTGGCCGCCGATGTCGAGCGCTGGCCACAGCTGCTTCCGCACTACCGATACGTTCGCCGCCTGCCCGGGACCGAGCGGCGGTTCGCCATGGGCGCTCGTCGCGGCCCGATCCCGGTGCGCTGGGAGGCGATCCAGCGCCCGCTTCGGGCCGAGCGACGCATCGAGTTCGAGCACACCGGTGGCGTGACGCGTGGCATGCAGGTCGCGTGGCGCTTCGAGGAGCGCGACGGCGCGCTCGACGTGAGCATCGAGCACCGGCTCGAGCTCGACTGGCCACTGATCGGCGACTTCGCAGCCGAGCGGGTCATCGGGCCGCAGTTCATCGAGGCCATCGCGGCACGCACCCTGCGTCGTATCCGCGAGATGGCCGAAGGGATGGACCGATGAGCTCGCGTCGCGTCGTGATCACCGGCATCGGCGCCATCACCCCGATCGGCAGCGGGGCGGAGGACCTGTGGCGGGGCGTGATTGCCAACCGTTCCGCGGTACGGGCCATCGACCGCTTCGACGCCTCGGCCTTCCCGTCGCGCATCGCCGCGCAGATCGATGGCTTCGATCCCGCCGCCCACCTCGACGCGCGGCGGGCGCGGCGGCTCGACCGATTCAGCGCGCTGTCCGTGGCGGCCGCCCGCATGGCCGTGGATGATGCCGCGCTCGGCGTCGGCAACGGCGTTGGGGCACGGACCGGCGTCTGGATCGGCTCCGCGCTGGGTGGCGTCGCCTTCGGCGAGGAGCAGCACGAGCGGTATGTCGAACGGGGCGTGCACGGCGTGTCGCCGACGCTGGCGCTGGCCGTCTTCGGTGGCGCGGGCGCAAGCAACGTCGCGCTCGACCTCGGCCTGACCGGGCCGACCGTCGGCAATGCGAACTCGTGCGCATCGGGCGCCACCGCCATCGGGCAGGCGTTCCATGCGATACGCGACGGCTCCGTGGACGTGGCGCTGGCCGGCGGCGCCGAGGCCCCGCTGGCGCCGCTCACCTTCGGCGCGTTCGCCCTCATCCGGGTCCTCTCGTCGCGCAACGACGACCCCTCGACCGCCAGCCGCCCGTTCGACCGCGACCGCGATGGCTTCGTCATGGGCGAGGCGGCGGCCATTCTCGTGCTCGAGGAGCGCGAGGCGGCCCTCGCGCGGCGCGCGAGGATCGTGGCCGAGGTCCTCGGCTATGGCGCAAGCAACGACGCGTACCACATGACCGCCCCACGGCCCGACGGGCGCGACGCGGCGCGTGCGATCGGCGCGGCGCTGCGCGACGCCGGCATCGGTCCCGAGCGCATCGGCTACGTGAACGCCCATGGCTCGAGCACACCGCTCAACGAGCCCGCGGAGGCACTGGCCATCCGCACGGCGCTCGGTCCGGGCAGCGAGGACGTGCCGGTGTCGGGGACGAAAGGGCTGTACGGCCATGCCCTCGGCGCGTCCGGGGCGGTCGAGGCGGCAATCACGGCGCTGGCGCTGCAGCGTGGCGTCCTGCCCGGGACGTGCAATTTGGTCGAGCCCGATCCAACGATCGACCTGACGCTGCTTCGCGAGGCACGCAGCGCGACCGTCGAGGCGGCGCTGACGAACTCGTTCGGCTTCGGGGGAATGAACGCCGCGCTGGTGCTGGGTCGGGCCTAGGCCGGTTGCTCCACGCTCGGGTCCCCGGTCGAGCCGGCAAGGGCCCATGCCAGGGCGTTCTCGAACGATCCGGTACCGCCGGCCTTGTCGACGACCGTCGTGCGCGCGTCATCCCGAATCATGGTCGGCAGGGCGGCCGCGGGGCTACCGGTCCAGTAGATCACCGGCAGCAGCGGATAGTGATGGCGGGTCGTCATGTACAGCGCCGCGCTGAGCTCGCGCTCCAGCCGCCAGTCCAGCACGACCGCCATCGGCGGGCTGTCGGTGCGCAGTGCGGCGAGGTATGGCAGCGGACCTTCGAACACCGATGCGGTCGCCCCGCAGCCCTCGCACAGCTCGACGGCCAGCGAGGCCGCGGCGGGCTCGTCCTCGACGATCCAGACACGCGGCTGCCAGCTCGGCGGTTCCGAGACTCCCTGACTCACGCCGGCGCCCCGTGCATGCCGCGTGCCGATCACGGGGTCACCCTCTACCATGAATTCGTGAGCCTGCCCTCTCGTCGTCCCACCCCGACGGTGCTGATCGGTGACATCCCGGTCGGATCGGCGCACCCCGTCGTGGTCCAGTCTATGACGAACACCGATACGGCAGACGCGGATGCGACCGCCATCCAGGTCGCCCAGCTGGCGCACGCCGGCTCCGAGTTGGTGCGAATCACCGTCAACAACGATGCGGCCGCGCAGGCCGTGCCGGTCATTCGCGCCAAGCTCGACGCGCTCGGCGTCGGCGTGCCGCTCATCGGCGACTTCCACTACAACGGCCACCTGCTGCTCACGAAATATCCGGAGGCGGCCGCCGCCCTGGCGAAGTACCGCATCAACCCCGGCAACGTCGGCACGAAGCGGCGGGACGAGCAGTTCGCGCAGATCATCGAGGTGGCCATCGCCAACCACAAGCCGGTCCGCATCGGCGTCAACTGGGGCTCGCTCGACCAGCAGCTGCTGACGGAGATGATGGACGCCAACGCCGCTTCCGCGCAGCCGATGGACTCGCGCGAGGTGATGATCGAGGCGATGGTCGAATCGGCGCTTCGATCGGCTCGGCTGGCCGAAGAAACCGGGCTGGAGCACGATCGGATCATCCTGTCGGCGAAAGTGAGCGGCGTGCAGGACCTGGTCGAGGTGTACTCGCGGCTGGCCGATCGGTGCGACTACCCCTTGCACCTCGGGCTGACGGAGGCGGGGATGGGGACCAAGGGCATCGTGACCTCGACGGCAGGGCTCGCCATCCTGCTGCAGCGCGGCATCGGCGACACCATCCGCGTCTCGCTCACCCCGGCGCCGGGCGGCGATCGCACCGAGGAGGTGCAGGTCGCCCAGCAGGTGCTCCAGTCGATGGGGCTCCGCTCCTTCCTGCCGCAGGTCAGCGCCTGCCCCGGCTGCGGCCGAACGACGAGCACCTTCTTCCAGGAGATGGCCCGCGACATCCAGGCGTACCTCGTGGAGCAGATGCCCGCCTGGAGGGAGCGCCATCCCGGCGTGGAGGAGATGCGCGTGGCGGTCATGGGCTGCGTCGTCAACGGCCCCGGCGAGTCGAAGCACGCCGATATCGGCATCAGCCTCCCCGGCACCTTCGAGGAGCCGGTCGCGCCGGTCTTCGTCGACGGCGAGAAGGCGACGACGTTGCGCGGCGACGACATCGTGCCGCGCTTCCTGGCGATCCTGGACGACTACGTCGAGCGGCGCTACCCGTCGCCGCTCGTGGGGGCAGTCCGTGGCAATTGATCCACGCCTGGAGCTGCGCAAGTCGATGCGCGCGGTGCCCGACGTCCTCCGTGCGCTCGTCGCGTCGATCGATGGCGCAGCGGTGAGGCGTCGACCGGCCGAGGGCGAGTGGGCGCCGGTCGAGATCGTCGCGCACCTCGCCGACGGCGAGGACTGGGCGCTGCGCCGGGTCAAGACGATGCTCGCCGAGGACGAGCCCCAGCTCGAGCCGTTCGACCAGGCCGCGCTCGCCATCGAGAGTCGCTACATCGAGCTCGACATCTCGGAGCAGCTGGAGCGCTTTGCGCGGCTGCGGGCGGAGCATCTCGCGATTCTCGACGGGCTCGACGACGCCGGCTGGCGGCGCATCGGCGTTCATGGCGAACATGGCCGGATGTCGGTGGAGCTATACGAGTCTCACGTCGCGGCCGAAGAGGTCGACCACCTCGCCCAGCTGAGCCGGTTGCTGATCGACTGATCAGGCGCGCGAGCGCCGCTACCGGCGAGGCTCCCAGCGGAAGAACCGCATCGCCGCCAGCACACCCGCCACGCCCCACACCGCGATGACGCCGATCTCGAGCCACGGGACGCCCGCTTCCGCCGTATCGCCCAGGCCGTAGAAGCCGAGCATGGCATCGGCGAAGTGCCGCGTCGGCAGGACGTGGCTCACCGCGTCGAGCCAATCCGGTGCGTTGTCCATCTGGAAGAAGACGTTGCTGATGAAGAGCACCGGCAGGATCGTGGCATTGACGACGGCCGGCGCGGCATCGGCATTGGGAATGAGCCCCGACAGCGCCAGGCCGAGGGCGCTGAAGGCGGCGGCCGCCACGGCCAGCACGAGCACCATCGCAGCGAGGTGCTCCCACGGCACCTCGACGCCGTAGGCGAACGCGCCGAACGCACCGACGATCACGATCAGCAGCAGGGCGATGAGGATCGCGTGCCCGATCCGCCCGGCGAGGTATGCCCAGCCCGGCAGCGGCGTCCCGCGGAGCCGCTTGAGGATGCCCTCGTCGCGCGCGATGGTCACCGTCATCGCCAGGTTCGTATACGTGGCGGTCACCACCCCGAAGACCATGATCGCCGGGGTGAAGAACCGCGCGGCATCGGCGCCAAAGAGCACGTTGAAGATGACCATGAACAGCAGCGGGAAGGCGAAGGTGAAGAAGGCGGCCGGCGGGTTGCGCCAGAAGGCGCGGTTCTCGTAGCCGATCTGTCGCAGGGCAAGGGCCGCTCCGCTCACGATGCGGCCTCCGCCGGCGTGCCCGATTCGGCCTCGGCGGTCAGCTGGAGGTAGACGTCCTCGAGCGACCGGCGGCCCACCTCGAGGTCGTGGAGCTCGACCCCGGCGGACAGCGCCCAGGCCGTCAGCTCGTGCAGGGTGCGAGTCGGCTCGGCCGTGTCCAGCTCATATGCCGATGCGGCGGGACGAGCGCCCAGGCCGGCCGGCGGCTCGACGCCATCGGCCAGCCGAAAACGGACGTGAGTCGACGGAGTGGATGCGCCGATGAGCTCGTCCGCGGTGCCGGTCGCGACGATTCGTCCATCGGCCATGATCGCCAAGCGGTCGGCCAGCGCCTGAGCCTCGTCCATAAAGTGGGTGGTGAGGAAGATCGTCTTGCCCAGCGAGGCGAGGCTGCGGACGGTTTCCCATGCCTGTCGACGTGCCGACGGATCGAAGCCGGTGGTCGGCTCGTCGAGAAACAGCAGCTCCGGATCGCCGGCAAGCGCCACGGCCAGGTCGACGCGCCGCTTCTGGCCACCGGAGAGCTTGTTGACGCGCTGGTCGCGCTGCTCGCCGAGTCCGGCCAGTCCGATGACCTCGTCGACGGCCCGGGGCGCCGGATAGTAGCCGGCGACCATCTGCACCACCTCCCGGACGGTGAGGTACTCGTCGACGCCCGTCTGCTGGAGCACGATTCCCATGCGCTCCTTGAGCGCTCGCTCGTGGCGGCCGGGGTCGTGCCCGAGGACGCTCACCTCGCCAGCCGAGCGCTGGCGGTGCCCCTCCAGGATCTCGACGGTCGTCGTCTTCCCCGCGCCGTTCGGGCCGAGCAGCGCGAAGACCTCGCCCGTCTCGACCGTCAGATCGATGCCGCGGACGGCCTCGAACGAGCCGTACGACTTGCGCAGCCCGCGAAGCTCGACCGCGTTCACGCTCCGGCGGCGAGGAACGTCCAGGTCGCGATCGCGAAGGCCAGGATGATGAAGGCGACCAGCGCGAGCGGCAGGAAGGCGACGCTGATCAGCTGCTGGCGCGGCAGCGCCGGGCGCTCGTCGGTGTCCAGCGCGGGCGCATCGGTCCGGGTTGCCGGTAGGTTGCTGTCCATGCTCACTCCTCGTCCATGATGGCGGCCAGCTTCTCGTCGAGCGATCGTGCCGAGAACTGACCGATCTGGCGCGCGACGACGGTTCCGTCGCGACCGATGAAGAACGTCTCCGGCACGCTGAGGATGCCATACGCGTCGGCCACGCGCTGGCCGGGATCCATCGCCGCGGCCCAGGTCGCATCGTTGCGGCGCATGAAGCCGCGCGCCGCCTCGGAGCGGTCCCGGTAGATGATGCCGATGACCGCCAGCCCATCATCGCCATGCTCCGCGACCGCGTCGCGCAGCAGTGGGAACTCTTCCACGCATGGGCCGCACCAGCTGGCCCAGAAGTTGACGATCACGGGCCGTCCAGCCAGGTCGGCCAGGTGGATCGGGTTGCCATCGAGGTCGGCCAGCGCGAAGTCGGGCGCCACGCTGCCGACGGTGGCCGGCGCGGCCGGAGCCGTGCGCGCCAGCAGGACGAGACCCAGCAGGATGAGGAGGATGAGCGGCAGCGTCGCGGCCACCACCAGGTAGCCGAGCGGCAGCCGTCCCAGCGCCACGCTTCGCCGCGCCGAGGTGTCGGCCGTCATCCGCGGGTCAGTGCGAGGCCCCGTCGTGCTGTCCGTGCTCGGTGTCCCGCCACTCGTGGTTCGCCGCCCGGACCCACGCGATCACGGCCAGGATGAGCACCAGCAGCCCGGGGATGGCGAGGAACGGGTTGGCGAGCTGGTCCTCGCCACGGAAGGCGAGCCCGGAGCCGATGAGGGCCGCGCCCAACGACATGACCACGGGCAGGAAGCTGGGTGCCGGCAGGTGGACTCCGGTCGGTGGCTGGGGTCGTCCCCGCGACGGCGAGGCCCCGCGTGCGGCGATCGCGAAGGCGACCCCCAGCACGAACAGCATCCCCACGCCGATGATCAGGAACCCGATGGCGGTATCGGACACGCGACGCTCCTAGCCCAGCAGATAGATGGTCGAGAAGACGCCGATCCAGACGACGTCGACGAAGTGCCAGTACATGCTGACCGCCTCGACCGCCACGTGGTTTCGGGCGCTGAACTGCCCGCGCAGTGCGCGAGCCAGCACGATGGTCAGTCCCACCGTGCCGCCGAAGACGTGCGCGCCGTGGAAGCCGGTCAGGGTGTAGAACACCGTGCCGAAGACGCCATCGCCGATGCCGAAGCCGAGCTCGCTGTAGTCGTACAGCTGGCCGGCCAGGAAGAGGACGCCCAGGGCGAGGGTGATCCCGGTCCACATCTTCAGCTTGCCGGCATCGCCGCGGCGGATGGCCCACACGCCGAACTGCATCGTGAAGCTCGAGGCGACCAGAATCGCGGTCAGCACGCCGGCCAGCGCGATGTCCAGGTGCCCGCCGGCTGGCGGTCCCCACTCGCCGACGGTCGTGGCCCGCGCGTTGAAGTAGGTCGCGAAGAGCCCGCCGAAGAACATCACCTCACTGGCGATGAAGAGGAGCATCCCGACCATCACGGTCGGCATGCCGGACTGGCCGTGGGTGATGGCGGCGCGCGCCTCCTCCTCGCCGGCCGGGTGGGCCTGCATCGTCCCGGCGGTCATACCACTCCCTTTCGGTGCTCAGCGTCCTCTTCGGAGCCCTCCTCCAGATCGCCCGGGCGCTCGGCGGCATGGCCGTGGCCGTGGGTCAGGAAGAAGAGCGGCCGCTCGGAGTGGATCGGCGGCAGCCGGTCGAAGTTGTAGGGGGGCGGCGGCGAGGTGGTCGCCCACTCGAGCGTGTTCGCTTCCCACGGGTCGTCGCCGGCAGGCTCGCCGTTGATGAATGTCGCAATGACGTTGATCAGGAACGGGATCACGCTGACCGCGATCATGAAGGCGCCGACCGTCGACATGAAGTTGAGGATCACCCAATCGGGTCGATCGGCGTAATCGGCGATCCGGCGCGGCATGCCGAGCAATCCGAGCTCATGCATGGGGAAGAAGGCCAGGTTGAAGCCGATGAAGTGGATCCAGAAGTGGATCTTGCCGAGCGGCTCGTTGAGCTTGCGGCCGAACATCTTCGGGAACCAGTAATAGGTCGCCGCGAACACGGCGAAGACCGATCCGCCGAAGAAGACGTAGTGCAGGTGCGCCACGACGAAGTAGGTGTCCTGCACGTGGAAGTCGATCGGCGGGGAGGCCAGCATGACGCCGCTGATCCCGCCGATGAGGAACATGCTGATGAAGCCGAGCGCGAATAGCATCGCCGTCGAGAATACGAGCTTGCCGCGGTACAGGGTGCCGAGCCAGTTGAACATCTTCACCCCGGTGGGGATGCCGATGAGCGCCGTCATGAAGCTGAAGAACGGCAGGAACAGCGCGCCGCCGGTTGTGAACATGTGGTGTGCCCAGACGCTGAAGCTGAGCAGGCCGATGGCGATCGTGGCGAACACGAATGCCTTGTAGCCGAAGAGTGGCTTGCGGCTGAAGACCGGCAGCACCTCGCTCACCACGCCCATGCCGGGCAGGATGACGATGTAGACCTCGGGGTGGCCGAAGAACCAGAAGATGTGCTGCCACAGGATCGGGTTGCCGCCCACGCTCGGGTCGAAGAACGATCCGCCGTAGTTGCGATCGATGAAGAGCGCGATGAGCCCGGCCGTGAGCACCGGCGTGGCGAGCAGGATGAGCGTGGCGGTCACCAGGATGGTCCACACGAAGATCGGCATCCGGAACAGGGTCATCCCGGGGGCGCGCATCTTGAAGATGGTGGTGATGAAGTTCACCGCTCCCAGGATCGACGCCGTGCCGACCAGCGCCAGGCCGATGATCCACAGGTCGGTGCCGACGCCCTCGGCCCGGTTCGACAACGGCGCGTAGCTGGTCCAGCCCTCCGCCGCCGCGCCGCCGAACAGGTAGCCGCTGAAGATCAGGAGGCCGCCGAGCGGCAGCAGCCAGAAGCTCAGCGCGTTGATGCGTGGGAAGGCCATGTCGGGCGCACCGAGCTGGAGCGGCACGATGTAGTTCCCGAACCCGGACAGCACCGGGATGATGAACAGGAACAGCATGATCGTCCCGTGCATCGTGAAGGCCTGGTTATAGGTCTGCTCGTCCAGGAACTGCATCCCGGGCACGGCCAGCTCGCTGCGAACGACGAGCGCCAGGATCCCGGCGGCAAAGAAGAAGAGGAAGCTGTTGACGATATAGAGGATGCCGATCTTCTTGTGGTCGACGGTTGTCAGCCAATCGAGCACCCAGGCGCGTCGGTAACCGGCGGCGCGGGGTTCGAGGGTCGTGGTTGCCATTTGCTTCGCGCTCCGGTGCTACTCGGTCACGGTCAGGTCACCCACCATGGCGGTCGGGTGCAGCGTGCAGAGGAAGGTATAGTCGCCGGCCTCCATGGCCGGGACGACGTAGGTCAGTGACTCGCCCGGCTGGACGATCTCGCCGGTGTACTGGGTCTCGACGACACCGAAGTCGTGCGGGACGGTGTCATTGTTCGTCAGCTCGACGCAGAAGTCCTCGCCGGCGGGAACCTCGATCGAATCGGTGTCGAACCGGATGCTCTCGACCGCGGCCAGCTGGATGGTGGTCGAGCACTCGCCCTCCGCCGGTTCGGGTGGAGCCCCGCCCGACGCGATGAACTGGTCGAACGCGTCGCGCGACATCGCCTCGACGCTGAAGGTCATGTCGTCGTGGAACGCGCCGCAGAACTCGGCGCACTGGCCCGAGTACGTCCCTTCCTCGCTGACGGTGAACTCGAGCTCGTTCGGAGTGCCGTTCTCGCCGACCGGGATGAGGTCGCGCTTGATGAGGAACTGCGGCACGTAGAAGGAGTGGTTCACGTCGAGCGAGTTGAGCACGAGCCGTACCGGCTCGCCGACGGGCACGGCCAGGACGGGCGGATCGACGGCGGTGCCGGTGATCGACGGGCCGTCGTCGTAGCGGAAGGTCCACTGCCACTGGAAGCCGTCAACCTGGATCGTCGTCGGGTTGTCCGCCTTCGCGTTGACCTCACCCAGCGTGATCATGCTGAACCCGAAGAGCGTGAAGACGATGACGGTCGGAATGAGCGTCCAGATGACCTCGACCGTGTTGTTGCCGTGCAGCTGCTCCGGCAGGACGTCGTCGCCCGGCTTGCGCCGGTAGCGGAAGACGGCGTACAGCAGGAAGCCCTCGACGCCGATGAAGACGATCGCGGCCAGCGCGAGGACCAGCAGGTAGAGGTTGAAGACGTCCTTGGCGGCCTCGGTCTTCGGGTCCGGCGGGATCAGACAGCCCGACAGCAGGCCGATGAGGAGAAGCGGTGCGCCGATGCGCACGATCGCGCGTAGCCGGCTTCGGGGCGCCATTGGTTGCATCAACTCGTACTCGAGGCTCCTGAGACGACGTCACGTTGAGGAGAAGGGTCGGGCGCTCGCGCGCAGGCGGGCCGACCGCGGCACGCCATCCATTGTAGCGAAGGGCGCCGGCCCGGTGTCACCCGGGCCGGCGCCCCGCCGGGTCGGACGAGGTGGAACCTCAGCCGCCGGTGACGTCCGGGCAGGCGGCCGCTTCACCGGGCAACAGCGGGCGTGCCAGCACCGTGAAGCGCCGGTCGCCGTCATCGGTCCATTGGGTGTTCTGGTTCGCCGCCTCGAGCTCCGTCAGCCAGGTCGCGGCGGCCTCGCCCTCGACCACCAGGCAGCGGGTGCCGTTCCCGAAGGTCGGCTGCTCCTCACCGACGGTCGCCGGATCGTCGTCGGTCGGCCACTCGCGCACCTGGCCGGGCAGGTCGGCATCGACGGGCTCGCCGGTCACGTCTCGCACGTACAGGCGGAAGGCTTCCGGCTGGAACGGCTGCCAGCCCTCGGCCTCCCAGCCATCGGACGAGACCGAGGTGTCGATCGTCATCAGCGAGTCGCGCAGCTGGCTGAGCAGCCGGTGCGCCTCGAGCTCGCTGGCCGGCACGCCCTGCGGCATGTCCATCGACGGGTCGAGCAGGCCGAGCGCGTAAACGCTCACTGTCACCTGGCGCCCATGGGCGTTGAGATGGAAGACGGTGTCGGTCGCGTCGGCGACCATCGCCTGCGCGCCCTTCAGCTCGAGATCCGATGCGAACAGGTTCGTTTGCTCGATGGCCTCGAGCACCTGCTGGATGCCGTCCCCGGTGAGCGTTCGCTCCTGGAGCGCCGGCAGCGCCGGGCCGGGGAACTCGAGCGTCTGCATGCCCTGCATGATCACGCGGCCGTCGCCGAGCATGATGAACGACGGCAGCCGCGTGGCGATCATGTCGACCATGGCGAAGCCGCCGACATCCTCGATGACGAGCACCGGCTCGTCGCCGGTGGGGTGCTCGATCGCCCCCTGTGATGGGGACGATGCGGATGGAGTGCCAGACGACGAGCTGCCCGGCGCACCGCCGGGAGCCGCGCAGGCGGCAAGGAGGAGGAGCGCGGCGATGCCCGGGATGATTCGTTTCATGCGCGCATGGACGCCATCGGCGTCGCGGCGGTTCCGTCGAATTCGGGCGAGAATGACGCCGATGCGTCGCCTCCTGCCGCCGGTGCTCATCGGCATCCAGCTCCTGCTTCCGACCCGCGTGCTCGCCCATGGCGCGGAGGCCCCCACGCCGAGCTTCCCATCGGTGCTGCTGGAGTGGCGGTTCGATCCGACCGCAATCGTGCCGCTGGCCCTGGTCGCGGCACTCTACGCGTGGGCCGTGCGGCGGGTGGACGCCGCTCATCCGGGCAACCGGCATCCGGCGCATCGGACCTGGCTGTTCATGGCCGGGCTGGTGGCAATCGCCGTCGCGCTGACCTCGCCGATCGAGGCCTACGAGGGGCTGCTTTTCAGCGTCCACATGATCCAGCACATGCTGCTCGAGCTGGTCGCCGCCCCCCTGCTGCTCGCCGGCGCGCCGATCACTCTTGCGCTGCGCGTCTCGTCGCCTCGCGTGCGCCGCGGCCTGCTGGCGGTGCTCCAGAGCCGCGTCGTGCACGTGATCTCGTTCCCCGTCATCGCCTGGGTGCTGTTCGCGGCAGTCAACTGGGGCTGGCACTTCAGCACGCTGTACGACCAGGCGCTCGAAAACGATCTGCTGCACTACGTCCAGCACGCCACCTTTCTCGGCGCCGCGCTGCTGTTCTGGTGGCCGGCCATCGGCGCGGATCCGTCGCCGTGGCGCCTCCCCCACCCGATGCGCCTCTTCTATCTCTTCCTGGCCATGCCCCAGAACTCGTTCCTGGGCGTGGCGCTGCTCCAGACCTCGACCGTCCTCTATCCGCACTACGTGACCAATGGGCGCACGTGGGGCCCCTCGCCGCTCGAGGACCAACACCTCGGCGGGGTGCTGATGTGGGTCATGGGCGACATGGCATTCCTGGCGGGCATGGCGGTCGTGGTCGCGCTCTGGGTCCGCCACGAGGAGCGGCGGACGTCCCGACTCGACGCCCGTCTGGCTGCCGAGCGCACCGCTCGTGGCGAGGAGGCGTGGACACCGCGCCGATCCTGAGCTCGGCTGCTTCGGCAGCCACCTAGTCCGCTGCTGGGCGTATCGGCCACTTCCTGGCCGATGTAGTCCGCCGCCGGCAAGTACAGCCAGGCACGAGGCGCCATGTTGGCCCTTCTTGGTACGCTGCTGGGCGTATCGGCCACTTCTTGGCCGATGTTCCCCGTGGCGGACTACCAGGGTTCAGCCCAGCGGACAACGGCCCACGGAGCTCGTGCGCGCTACGCCAACGGGAACCGCAAGATCGCATCGGCCGCGACGGCGGCGAAGAGCAGCGTCAGGTAGCTGATCGAGTAGCGGAACAGGCGGATCGCCGCGCGCCCGTTGGCGGCATCGGCCAGCAGGCGGAGCGCGCCGATGAGGTAGAACGCGCCGAGCACGACGGCGGCGGCCAGGTAGATCCAGCCCATGCCCGCGGCCGGCAGCAGCAGCAGGCTGACCGCGATGAGCGCGACGGTGTAGAGCACGATCTGGCGCGCCGTCTCAGCCTCGCCGCGAACGACGGGCAGCATCGGCACGCGAGCCGCGGCGTAGTCGCCGCGGTAGCGCAGGGCCAGCGCCCAGAAGTGCGGCGGCGTCCAGTAGAAGACGATCGCGAACAGCACGAGCGCCGGCAGCCCGACCTCGCCGGTGACCGCAGCCCACGCCACCAGGACCGGGACGCAGCCAGCCGCCCCGCCGATGACGATGTTCTGCGGTGTCGTGCGCTTGAGCCACAGGGTGTAGACGAAGACGTAGAAGGCCGTTGCGCTCAATGCCAGGACGGCGCTCAGCAGGTTGACGGCCAGGGTCAGCCAGATGAAAGCGACCACGTTGAGGACAATCCCGAAGATGAGCGCGTGCACCGGCGGCACCGCGTGCCGCGGCAGCGGACGATGGCGCGTGCGACGCATGACGTCGTCGATGTCGCGATCGACGTACATGTTGATGGTGTTCGCGCCACCGGCGGCGAGCGTACCGCCGAGCACCACGGCGGCCATAAGGCCGAGTGACGGCAGCCCGCGCGCGGCAAGCACCATGGTCGGCACGGTCGTCACCAGCAGCAGCTCGATGATGCGCGGCTTCGTCAGCGCCACGTAGGCCCGCAGCGTGTCGATCGGCCCGGGCTCGCGGTCCGCGGCGCGTGAACGGAGGCTGACTTCCGACGGGCGCAGGCGACGCGTCGAGAGCGCCAGCCAGACCGATGCCCCCCACAGCCCGGCGCCGACGGCGAGGTGGGGCACCACGAAGAACGCCGATAGCCGCGACACGACGTTGAGGCCGCCGAGCGCGATCTGGATCGCGATCAGCGCCACCATCCACATGGCGATGCGACGGGGCTCCGCCACGCTGGTGGCGCCGTGAATCGCGGCCGCCGACCAGATGACCAGGACGGCGACGACGATGCTGAGCGCGCGGTGCGCAAACATGAGCACCTGCGCGTCGGCCACCATCGCCGGAAGAAGTGACCCGTTCATGAGCGGGAAGTCGGAGAACGCCAGGCCGGCATGGTGGCCGGTCACCCACGAACCCAGGAGCATCTGAGCGAACACGGCCAGGCCCGTGACCGCCGTCAGGCGAGTCAGGCCCGGCCGCGGGTGCGCGGCCGGCATCGGTCCATTGGTGGCGCGCTCCGCGATGAAAATCACCGCCGCGAAGACGGTCAGTGCCATGGCCAGGTGGGCCGTGACCAGCTCGGCGGCGAGCCCCTGGAGGACGACCGCGGCACCGAGCAGCGACTGGACGATGACGAGGACGCCGGCCACCACGGCGGCGACGAGCAGCGGCAGGTCGCGGCGACGATGGCTGAACACGGTGATCAGGCCAACCGCCCCCACCAGCGGTCCGACGAAGATGGCCGCCACGAGCCGGTGCGAGTGCTCGATCCAGGCGTTGAGGTCGGCCGGCGGGATCCAGTCGCCGAAGCACAGCGGCCAGTCGGGGCATCCCAGGCCCGAGTCCGTGGCACGGACGAGCCCGCCGACGGAGATCAGGACGAAGGTCGCCACGGCAGCGGCGATCGCAAGCTTGGCAAATCGGGTCAAATCGGGTTCCTCTGGCCGCCCAGGGGCACGGGAGCGGGGCGAGCCCATGATAGCCGCGGCCGCCCGCTTCGAACCACGGCGGTGAAAGAGCGACGCCGATGCCCTAGCCGGCTGAGGCGAGCGCCGCGCGGCGCACCCGCGCCTCTGCGGTTCGGGCGTGCGGCGCGAACCGAAGCATCGGTGGCACCAGGGGCATCGCGCGCCGGGTGATGGCGGCAACGCGCTCCATGCCGCGCTCGCGCCGCGCCGACCAGCTGATGCCGTACGCGTCGCGCAGCGATGCCGGCAGCGTCGACAGGCTGATGAGGTGCGCCGCATCCCAGATCACGCGCGGCAGCCACGGCGTGGGGTACAGCACGGTTCGGGCGATCTCGCGCGCCTCGGGCGTCACCCGGACCGCGCCGGACGCCAGCATGGAGTCCATCCAGGCTCGCATCTCGCCGATGGTCTCCGGGACGTCGCCAACCGGCACGCGAAGGAGGACCGCGACCCGAGCCGCCTCGCGGTGGTAGGCCTGCTCCTCCTCCGGCGAGAGCGGGGCGATGAAGCGGCCGTACACCCGCAACGCGGTGTCGACCAGCGTCGCATGCACCCACAGCAACGCCTCGGGGTCCAGCGCCGAGTAGCGGCCGCCGCCCTCGGGCAGCTCGCCGCGGACGGCGGCGTGGATCGCGTTGACGCGACGGATGGTCGCCTCCGCTCGTGAGCGCGAGCCGAAGACCACCTCGAAGCTGCTCGTCAGCGTCCGCAGCAGGCGGCCGAACGGATCGGTCGCGTAGGTCGAGTGCTCGACCACGCCGGCGGCGACGAAGGGGTGCGCCGCCTGCATCAGCAGCGCACACGAGCCGCCCGCCAGGACAAGGACCTCCCGATCGACTCGCCACGAGACGCTGTTCGGCCCGAACAGCCCGGCGGCATCCTCCAGCCGGCTCACCCGTACGCCGATGCGGGCGCGCCCCTCGGACGGCGTGGCTCGTTGAAGATGGTGCGGAAGACGAACCCAGCCACCACGCCGGCCACGAAGCCGCCGATGTGCGCCATGTAGGCGACGCCGCCCGTCTCGGACGTGGCAGCGGCCACGCCGAGCCCGCTGATGAACTGGAAGACGGCCCAGATCCCGATGGCCACGATGGCCGGCACCGGCATGAGGAAGCGGAACAGGAATACCGTCACGCGGTTGGTCGGGAACATGACCAGGTACGCGCCAAGGACGCCGGAGATGGCGCCCGACGCGCCGAGCGTGGGGATGATCGAGCCCGTGTTCGTCAGGATCTGCGCCATGCTGGCGACCACGCCGACCGCGAGGTAGAAGACCAGGTACAGGACGTGACCGATGCGGTGCTCGACGTTGTCGCCGAAGATCCACAGGAACAGCATGTTGCCGCCGAGGTGCAGCCAGCCGCCGTGCATGAAGATGCTGCTGAACAGCGTCAGCCAGATCGGCGACGGGCCCGGCTCCTGGGGAACGGCGACCTGCTGGCCCCCGACATCGATCGGCTGGGGCTCCGTCAGGTCGACCCCGTTGGTGATCTCATACGGGACCGCGCTGTAGCCGTAGGTGAACTCGTCTCCCTCCGGCCCACCGCCGCCCTGGAGGAAGATGAAGACCAGCACGTTGAGCGCGATGATCGCCAGGGTGACGACTGCCGGCCCGTGACCGCGCTCGTTCTCGTCGCCGATCGGGAACATCGGGCGGATGATAGAGCAGGTCCCGCGCCATAATCGGCCGATGGAAATCGACGTCCGACGCTTCGAGGGCGACCCGAAGGCGTTCTTCGAGGCCGGTGAGCTGGCCTTCAGCGAGCACCCGCATCCCGAGGACGTGGCCAACTGGGAGAAGCTGTTCGAGCCCGATCGGGCCATCGCGGCGTACGACGGAGACCGCGTCGTGGGCACGGCCGGCAGCTTCAGCTACGACCTCAGCGTGCCCGGCGGGGTGCTGCCGGCGGCGGGCGTGACGATCGTCGGCGTTCATCCGACGCATCGGCGCCAGGGAATCCTGCGGCGGATGATGCGGCTCCAGCTCGACTCGATCCACGAAGCGGGCGAGCCACTCGCCATCCTCTGGGCGTCGGAGGGCAGCATCTACCAGCGCTTCGGCTACGGGCTGGGCTCCATGAAGGCCAGCGTCTCGCTGACCCGCGACCGCAGCGCCTTCCGGACACCACACCAGCCGGCAGGCACGATCCGCTTCGTCGACACTGACGCGGCAACGCGACTGTTCCCGCCGATCCATGACGCGATCGCGGCACGCCGGCCGGGCTTCTTCGCGCGCACGCCGCTCTACTGGGACGCCGAGGTCTTCGCCGATCCTGAGCACTGGCGGCGCGGCGCGACGGCGGCGTTCCACGTCGTTCACGAGGTCGGCGGCGAGGCGGATGGCTACGCGCGCTACCGGATCCGCGAGTCGTGGGAGACGGCCGGACCGAAGTCGAAGGTCGTGCTGGTCGAGCTCATGGCGACGAACCCCGCGGCGCACCTGGACCTGTGGCGCTACCTGCTCGACATCGACCTGATGCACGAGCTCGAGGCGTGGAACATCGCTCCGGACGACCCGATCCTGCTCGCGGTCGCGGAGCCGCGCCGCCTGAACCTGACGCTCGGGGACGCCCTCTGGCTGCGGGTGGTGGACGTGTCATCCGCGCTGGCAGGGCGCCGGTATCGGTCAGACGGAGCGCTCACGCTGGAGGTCGCTGACGAGTTCTGCGAGTGGAACGACGGACGGTGGGCGCTGAGCGTCGAGAACGGGGTGCCCGTGGTCGCACCCGGCACCGATGCGCCCGACGTTGTCTGCGATATCACCGACGTTGGCGCCGCCTACCTGGGCGCCTTCAGCTTCACCCAGCTCGCCGACGCCGGCCGCGTGCGCGAGCTGCAGCCGGGGGGCCTGGCCAGGGCCGATGCGCTGTTCCGGACCGACCGCGCGCCCTGGTGCCCCAGGGTGTTCTGATCAGCCAGCCGCCGACGAGGCTTCGGCGGCCGACTCGAGCTCCTCCGCCGACGGGTTCCTGATGCCGACCGCGTTGATCGCCGCGCCGGCGAGGAGGAGGGCGGCGGACACGATCATCGACAGGCGGAAGGCATCGGTGCTCGCCTGCTGCGCCGCATCGGCCAGCATCGGATCAGTGTCTGGAGGCGGCAGCGTCAGCGGCTGGACCTGCTCGCGGACGGCCGGGTCATCGACGTCGAGGCCCGGCACGAGGCCAGCCAGCGACGGGTAGAACGTCGCGGTGATCGCGATGAACAGCACGGCGCTGACGAGTGGCGACCCCGCGCGGCTGACGGCGTTGTTGATGGCCGAACCGAGGCCCGCATTGCGGACGGGCACGGAGCTCATCAGCGCCGTCGTGAGCGGTGCGACCAGCAAAGAGATGCCGATCCCGAAGACCGTCAGGCCGAGGACGACGTCGATCAGCGTATCGGCCGGTGGCAGAAGCGTGGCGAGATCGGCGATATCGGCCATCCACGGCTCGGAGTCGTGTGGCACTCGCGCAAGCCAGAGGAGGCCGGCCGTCATGATCAGCGGCCCGGCGGTCATGAACAGGCGCGGCCCGAATCGCGCCGACAGCTGGCCGGCCGGCGTCGACAGGAACGTCAGCAGCAACGCCACCGGGAGTCCGACCGCACCGGCGGCCAGCGGCGTGTACCCGAGCGTCCCCTGCCAGAACAGCGCCTGGAAGGTCATCGACACGTACAGCGCTCCGTAGATGACGAACGTCGACAGGTTCACGACGGTGAAGTTTCGAGACTCGAACAGCGCCGGCGGGATGAGGGGCCGGCGCCTCCTGAGCATCAGGACGGGCGTGGCGAGCGTCGCGACGGCTCCGACCGCGAGGGCCGCCCACGCCAGCGTGTCGTTCCATTCCATCTGCTGGCCGCGGGTGGCCCCGAACGCGAGCCCGCCGACGCCGATGGCGATAACGATGGCACCGAGCCAGTCGAAGTCCGCATGTGACTCCTCGTCACGGCTCTCCGGCACGCCACGCGTCGCCCACAGGGCCAGCAGCACGAGCGGAACGTTGATGAGGAAGGCCGAGCGCCAGCTGGCGCTCTGCACCAGCACGCCGCCGAGCAGCGGGCCGATGATCGACGTCGCCGATGTGCCGGCTGCCCACAGGCCGATGGCGCGGCCCCGTTCCTCGCCTGAGAACGTAGCCGTCAGGATCGAGAGGCTCCCGGGCACGAGGACGGCGCCGAAGCCTGCCTGCACGACGCGAGCGGCGATCAGGATCTCCATCGTCGGCGCCAGCCCGCATGCGACCGATGCCGCGCCGAACCCGACGAGCCCAATCCGGAACATCCGTCGACGACCGTAGTAGTCGTTCAGCGCGCCCGCCAGGACGAGGAGCGCTGCGAGGATCGCGAAGTAGAAGCTCGTGACGTAGGTGAGCCCCTCGAGCCGTGCCACGAACGTGGTCGGGAGCTCGCGGCCGATGTGCTCGAGCGCGACATTCACGATCGTGCCGTCGAGGAACACGATCGACGAGCCGAGAATCGTGGCGAGGAGCACCGAGGTTCGCTGGCTCACCGGCGCATCGTACGCTGTGACGGTGATCGCACTCGACGATCGGCTCGCAGAGCGGCTGGCTCGCATGGCCGTCGACAACGTCGCCCGCGAGTACCCGAACGCGCCGGGACACCTCCTCCGCAGCCCTGCCGACCTGCGGCCGCCGCGCGAGCTGCATCCCTGCTTCTACGGCAGCTACGACTGGCATTCGTGCGTGCACCAGCACTGGCTGCTCGCCCGCCTGCTGCGCCTGGATCAAGCCGGCGCCCAGACTCATGCCGCGCGCGCTGCCCTCGCCGCGCTGACGCCGGAGCGGGTCGAGGTCGAGGCCTCCTACCTCCGTGACCACCCGGCCTTCGAGCGCACCTACGGCTGGGCGTGGCTCCTGGCGCTCGCGGACGAGATCGAGACGGGCGCCCTGGCGTCCGCAGTGGCCGCCGTCCGCGAGAACTGGATGGCGCATCTACCGGACGCGACCTATCCGATCCGCGCCGGCACCCACGCCAACAGCGCCTTCGGGCTCGCCCTTGCCGTCGATCACGCGCGGGTGGCGCGCGACGAGCCGTTCGAGCGGGCGCTCGTCGCCCGAGCTCTCGAGTGGTTCGGCGGCGACAGCGACTATCCCGCTCACCTCGAGCCCGGCGGCGACGACTTCCTGTCCGGCGCACTGATGGAGGCGTCGCTCATGACACGAGTCCTCGGCGATGCCTTCGCGCCATGGTTCTCGGCATTCATGCCGAGGGCGCCTGATGCGCTCCGTGAGCCCGCCATCGTCAGCAATCGCTCCGATCCGAAGCTGGCCCACCTCGACGGCCTCAACTTCTCGCGCGCCTGGTGCTGGCGCACGATCGCGCGGGCGACGGGCGACGCCGACGCCGACGGAGCGGCCGATCGCCACCTCGAGGCGGCGATGCCGCACCTCTTCAGCGGCGAATACGCGGGTGAGCACTGGATCGGCAGCTTCGCGCTGCTGGCGCTGACGGAGCTTGCGGCGTAGCCTGCCCCGATGAGCGGCGCCACGCTCGGTCAGCTGCTGGCGGTGCTGGCCTGGTGGAGCGGCTCGAAACGGGCGGTGAAGTGCCGCAGCGCCGACGGCTGCTCGACGATCCGCATCCCGCGCAGCTCGGACGCCCGCGCAGCCACGGAGCGGATGACCTCGATGACGTAGTCGATGTGCGACTGGGTGTAGACGCGGCGCGGGATGGCGAGGCGTACGAGCTCCATCGGCGCGGCTGACTCGGTGCCGTCGGGGTGCTGGCCGAACATGACCGTGCCGATCTCACAGCCGCGGATCCCGCCCTCGCGATAGAGCGCGCAGGCCAGCGCCTGGCCGGGGTACTCGAGCGGCGCGATGTGCGGCAGCAGGCCGGCTGCATCCAGATAGACCGCATGTCCGCCGATCGGCTGCACGCACGGCACACCGGACTCGACCAGCGCCTCGCCGAGGTAGGCGGTGGATCGGATCCGATAGCGCAGGTAGTCGTCCTGGACCACCTCGCGGAGCCCCTGCGCCATCGCCTCGAGGTCGCGACCGGCGAGGCCGCCGTACGTCGGGAAGCCCTCGGTGAGGATCAGCAGGTTGCGGCACTGCTCTGCCCAGGCGTCGTCGTTCATGGCCAGCCAGCCGCCGATGTTGGCCAGCGCGTCCTTCTTGCCGCTCATCGTCATCCCATCGGCCAGTGAGGCCATCTCGCGCACGATGTCGGGGACGGACGCATCGGCGTAACCGTCCTCGCGCTGCTTGATGAACCAGGCGTTCTCCGCGAAGCGGCACGCGTCGACGAAGAGCGGCAGTCCGTATCGGTCGCACACCTCGCGGACGGCCCGCAGGTTCGCCATGGACACTGGCTGGCCGCCGCCGGAGTTGTTGGTGATGGTCACGAAGACGACGGGCACGTTGTGCGCGCCGCGCTCGCGGATCAGG
>DASTTX010000080.1:0-11616 GCA_035759945.1 Candidatus Limnocylindria bacterium
GGAACCCCGGAAGAGACGGACCAGCCGGATCGTGAGGTAGCGCGGTACGACGCGGGCGTAGGCCGCGTGGTCCGGGCCGAATCGGCGGCGCAGGCGAGCATCCTCCCGGCCCGTATCGCGGTGGACGAAGGCGACGACGACGGGCAGGAAGGCCGCCAGCCAGCCATTGCGGAGGCCCAGCGCGATCGCGGCGTACAGCGCGGTCCAGGCCTCGTACATCGGGTGGCGGGTCATCGCGTAGGGTCCCGTCGTGACCAGCCGATCCGGCTCAACCAGGTCAACGTCCCCGGCAGCGCGCGTTGCCCAGAGGATCGACGCGGCAGATGCCGCGATTCCGACGGCGCTTCCGAACGCGGCGGCACGGGTTGGGATCGGCAGATGCCATGGTCGCAGCCACTGGAGTGCGAGCCCGAGGGCGAGGAGGGCGAGGTGGGCCTCCGGCAGCGGCAGGTTGCGGAGCACGACCGAGGCGCGGGGCGGTGCGTCGCTCACGTCGGGCGCTCCGTCGACACCTCGACGCGTGTGGCGTCGATCTCGTCGGGCGAGCTGAGGACGTGGACCGCGGCGAAGCCCTCATCGGCGAGTGCGGGAAGCGACGAGCGCAGCCAGCCGTGCTGGCGGCGAAGTGCAGCGGGAGGGGGACGGGGAGAGGCCCGCAAGGCGTTGCGCTCCAGCGCGACTCCGAGTGGAACGTCCAACACGATGGCCACCGCTGGGCGGCGGTGGCGCCGCGCCATATCCAGGAGCTGTATGCGGGCCCAGTCCTCGACGTTCGTCGCGTCGACGACCGTCAGCCGGCCGCGGCGCAGGCGCAGCTCGAGGATGCGGTGGAGCAGGTCGAAGGCGTCATCGGTGGCGCCCTGCGCCGACGGATCGTCGGTGATGATCGCGCGCATCTGGTCGGAGGAGAGCACCGCCGTCGGCGGGAACCATCGGCCGGCGAAGGTGGACTTGCCGCTGGCGGCGATGCCGACCAGGACGACGAGTGCGTCGCGCGGGAGGGTGATCGTGGCAAAAACTGACCGACCGCCGAGGTCATCGGCGGTCGGTGGAGAAACCATGGAAGCTCAGGATCAGCCGTGCGCGTCGCAGTCCGGGCACATCTCCGACTCGGGGATCGGGGCCTTGGGCTGACCGATGGCGCGCGGAAGCGCGCGGCCGCAGATGGTCGTGCCCGGCTCACCGACGAGGTGGACCTTGCTGAAGTGGCGATCGGGGAGGCGCCACGTGACATAGCGACGCTGACGAGTGGGGGTCGAGGACAACGGCGGAAACTCCGGCTGCGGGTCCTCATTCTGCCAGATTTCGCTCTTTTTCACAAACCGCCGCCCGATCTGGCAGCATGAGATCGAACGTGATCAAGCGCATCGGAATCCTCACCGGCGGCGGCGACGTCCCGGGCCTGAATTCGGTCATCAAGAGCGTCGTCTACCGCTCCAGCGAGGTCGGCTGGCAGGCTCTCGGCATCCGCCGCGGCTGGAAGGGCCTGACGCACGTCGACACGTCGCGCGACGACGGCGGCGGCTTCCTCCGCCCCCTGGATCGGGTCAGCACGCGGGCCATCGACCGGACCGGCGGGACGGTGCTGCACACCTCGCGCACCAACCCATCGGCCATGCGCCAATCCTCGCTCCCGCCCGGGCTGGACGACGCGCGCGCCGCGAGCCTGGCGAGCGGCGAGGATCAGTACGACCTGACCCCGCTGGTGCTCGAGAATCTCGAGACGCTGGGCATCGGCGCGCTCGTCGCCATCGGTGGTGACGACACGCTGAGCTATGCCGCGCGCCTCGGTCGCGAGGGCTTCCCGGTCATCGCGATCCCGAAGACGATGGACAACGACGTGCATGGCACCGAGTACTGCATCGGCTTCTCGACCGCAGTCACCCGGGCCAAGGAGCTCATCAACCGCCAGCGCACCACGCTCGGCAGCCACGAGCGCATCGGCGTCTTTCGGATCTTCGGGCGCAACGCGGGCTATACGGCCTGGTATGCGGCCTACGTCACGAGCGCGCGATGCGTCATCCCCGAGGCGCCCTTCGATCTGGACGCGCTTGCCACCATCCTGACCGAGGACTGGCACAACAACCCGTCCAACTACGCGTTCGTCATCGCCAGCGAGGGCGCGATCTGGACCGGCGGCGAGCTCCCCGAGATCGGCGACGCCGATGCCTTCGGGCACCGTCACAAGGCCGACGTGGGGTACGCCCTGGCCGAGGAGCTCAAGCGCCGCACCGGCATCGAGACCGTCCACAGCGACCTCACCTACGACCTGCGCTCGGGTGACCCGGACGCGCTGGACCAGATGGTGGCCATCACCTACGCCAACATCGCCGTCGACCTGCTGGCCGATGGAAAGACGGGGCGCATGGTCGCCATTCGCGACGGGAAGTACTCGCACGCGCCGCTGCCGGCGCGCTCCCTCGGCGCGCGGCAGATCGACGTCGCCGCGATGTACAACACCGAGCGCTTCCGGCCGCGCTACGAGGCGAAGCTGGGATCGCCGCTGCTGCTGGGGCCGGCGGTCATCGAGTGACCGGCGGCGCCTGGGCACCCGATCGCCGCCTCCTCACCACCGGGCTCATCGGCCTGGTGACGGCCGCGGCCTTCGAGGGCATGGCCGTTCCGACCGTCATGCCGGCCATGGTCAACGACCTCGGCGGGCTCGACCTCTACGGCTGGGCATTCAGCTCGTTCTGGCTGACGAACATCATCGGCATCACCCTGGCCGGGACCGATGCCGACCGGCGCGGGCCCGGCCGCGCGCTCGCCATCGGCGTGGTGCTGTTCGCAGCCGGCATGGTCGTGTCCGGCGTGGCCGGCTCGATGCTCCAGGTCATCACCGGGCGCGCGATCCAGGGCTTCGGCTCCGGCGCGATCGGCTCGGTGGTGTACGCCGCCATCGCGCGCGCCTACCCGAGCTCGGCGACGCCTCGAATGATCGCGCTGATCTCCAGCGCCTGGGTGGTGCCCGGCCTCGTGGGGCCGGCGCTTGCCGGCGTCGTGTCCGATGCGCTCGGTTGGCGCTGGGTCTTCCTGGGGATCGTTCCGCCGGTGCTGGTGATGGGTGGCGTGGTCTATCCCCAGCTCGCCCGCCTCGGGGCCGCCGTGCGCGTCAGCCAGCCGGCGCGAAGCGACGCCGGGCGGGCGGTGGATGCCGTCCGGCTGGCCCTCGGATCGACGCTGCTCCTGGCGGCGCTCACGACCCGGTCCCTGCTTCCCGCGCTCGCGATGCTGGCCATCGGAGGCTGGCTCGCGCTGGGTGGCGTCCGCCACCTGCTCCCGCCGGGCAGCCTGCGCCTCGCCCCGGGCAGGCCCTCGGTGGTCATCGTCATCTTCACCATCGCGTTCGCGTTCTTCGGCACCGAGGCCTTCGTGCCGCTGACGGTGGTCGAGGTGCGCGGCGGCAGCGTCACCCTGGGCGGCATCGCGCTGTCGGCGGCTGCGGTCACCTGGGCGGCCGGGTCATGGCTGCAGGACCGCGCGGCGACCGCCGGCATGCGCCGAACGCTGGTCACCATCGGGGCGGCGCTGATCGGCGGCGGCATCGGCATCACAGCGCTGGTGCTCATGCCGTCGGCGCCGGTCTTCACCGCCGCGATCGGTTGGGGCATCGCCGGGCTCGGCATGGGACTCGCGTACTCGATGCTCGCACTGCTCATGCTCGAGACCTCGACGCGCGGCGAGGAGGGATTCAGCTCGGCGGCGTTGCAGCTGATGTTCACGCTCGGAACCGCGTTCGGCGCCGGGGTTGGCGGAGCAGTGGTGGCGCTCGCCGACGAAGGGCGGCTCGAGCTGGCGCCGGCGCTTGCCATCATCGACGTTGGAATGCTCGTGGTCGCTGCCCTGGCGGTCCTCGTCTCGTTGCGCGTTCCACGCAACGGGGAGGCCGTTCGGCGCGAGGCGCCCCTTCAGCACGGAGTGCCGCTCGAGCACCCGTAGCCGGCGCCGATCGCGACACACCGCTGTCGCGCGAGGGGCGGAAGATGGGCACATGCGCAGGATCCTCAGCATCGATGGCGGCGGCATCCGGGGCATCATCCCGGCCGTGCTCCTTGCCGAGCTCGAGCGCAGCACCGGCCGCCCGACGCGCGAGACGTTCGACTTCGTCGCCGGCACCTCGACCGGCGCGGTCCTGGCGGCCGGCATCGCGGCGGGCATCCCGGCCGCGGAGCTGGCGCGGCTGTACCAGCGCCGATCGGCCGAGGTCTTCCGGCACGTGCCGGTCGTCTCGACCCTGCGGCGCATCGTCACCGGCTCCATGTACGACACCCGCACGCTCCACCGGGTCATTCGCGAGGAGCTCGGTGCGGAGGCGCGTGACTGGCGCCTGAACGACGCGCCCATCGACCTGCTCATCACCGCGAAGCGGCTGTCGGACGGCATGCCGTGGTACTTCGTGCGCGACAACCCGGCGAACTCGTGCCGCGCGGGTGACTACCCGCTGGCCGATGCGTCGACCGCCTCGGCGGCGGCGCCGACCTACCTGCCGCCGTGGACGATCGGCGGCATCGGCGAGCTGATCGACGGGGGCACGGGCGTGGCCGGTAACCCGGTCTACCAGGCCTGTGTGGAGGCCTTCGAATACACCGATGCCTACCGCCCGGATGAGACCCTCGTCGTCAGCCTGGGCACCGGACGCCTCCTGCGTCGCGAACGGCCGACGTGGATCTGGCCGTGGCTGGGCTGGCTGCTGTCGGAGCTGCTGCGCTCACCGGCGGAGCAGCAGACCGAGCTCGTCCACCGCCACTACCGAGCGGCCGCGTTCTACCGGCTCGACCTCGAGCTCGAGCAGGAGATCGGGCTGGATGCGGTCCGCCGCGTCGGCGAGCTTCGGGCGCTCGGCGAGCGACTCGCGTCAGACGTCGACTGGCCGGCGATCCTCGACGGCTCCGACGAACGGTTCCTCGTCACCGACGCCTCCACGCTGCCGCGCGAGTACTGCCGCATCGGGCCGTCGTAGGCGGCGTCAGACGACGTTGAGCTCGCGGATCGGCTGGTTGCGCTCGATGCGCTCGTAGCCGAGCGGCGCGAGATCGAGCGTCTCGTACCGGCCGCTGCAGATCCACTCGGCCAACGCCCGCCCGACGGCCGGCGCCTGCTGGAGGCCGTGCCCGGAGAACCCGTTTGCGAACAGGAGGTTCCGCAGGACGGGATGCGGCCCGACGATGGCGTTGTGATCGAGCGTGTTGACCTCGTAATGCCCGGCCCACGAGTCGAGCAGCCGCGCCCGGTCGAAGCCCGGTGCCCGGTGCGCGAGAGCAGGCCACACGAACGACTCGAACGGCGCTCGATCCGACGCGAGGTCCAGCGTGTCGGGGTCGGGCTCCCCATCGCGGGGCGAGAAGCCGGCGATGTACGACGGACCTTCGGGACGGAAGTAGACGCCGGACGGGTCGATCGTGAGCGGTGCGGCGCCGAGGCTGATCGGTGCGTCGAGATGGAACACGAGGCGCTTCCGCGGCCGGACGGGTAGCTCAACGTCGACCATGCGTGCCACGTCCGCGGCGCGCGGTCCGGCCGCATTGACGACCCAGCCGGCCGCGATGCGCGACCCGTCGGCAAGGCGCACGCCGCTGACCCGATCGCCGTCGCGATCGACGGCGACCACCTCCCCGATGCGCTCGACCACGCCAAGCGAGCGAGCCCGGCGCCGAAAGCCCTGGAGCAGCGCGTGGGCGTCGAACCACCCCTCGTTCCCGAGGCCAAGCGACGCGCCAGCCAGGTCGTCGACGTTCATCCAGCCGAACCGCTCGCGCAGCTCGGACGGCGACAGGAGCACCACCGGCACGTCGAGCGCGCGCTGGATGGCGTGGTTGCGCTCGAGCGTCGCGAGGCCCGCATCGGTCGCCAGGAAGAGGTAGCCGTTCTCGACGAAGTCGAACTCGGGGATCTCGCCGTCCACGGCGAGGTATCGGTCCGGATGCTTGATCACCTCGACGCCGAATCGGCTGATCTCGATGTTCAGCGGGGTGCTGAACTGGAGGCGGATGCTGGCCGCCGATAGCGTCGTCGACGACGTGCGGAAGCTGGGATCGCGTTCGACGACGACGATTCGGCCGTCGAAATCGGGCCGCAGCGCCAGGAAGGTCGCCACGCTGCTGCCGACGATCGCGCCGCCCACGATGACGACGTCGGCACGCTCTGTCTGGGTCATGCGCCGATCCTAGCGGCCTATAGTTCGGCCGATGCGCCCCGCCGTCACGTTCGCCGACCGACCACCGGCGACGGCCGACCTGGTGGTCATCGGCGGCGGCATCATCGGCTGCGCGACCGCCTTCTTCGCCGCGCGCGCGGGTCTGAGCGTGGTCGTGCTCGAACGCCGTGCCGCGCTCGGGACGCTGACGACACCGGCGTCGACCGGCGCCTTTCGCCTGCAGTTCGACAACGCCGAGGAGATCGAGCTCGTTCGCGAGGGCGTCGAGCTGTTCGACGCCTTCGAGGAGCGCACTGGGCTTGATGGCTGGGACATCGGCCTCGAGCACGGCGGCTACCTGTTCTGCTCACTGAGCGATGCGACACTGGAGCGCTCGCGCCGGCTCGTCGAACGCCAGCGCCAGTGGGGGCTGACCGACGTCGAGCTGTTGAGCGGCGACGAGGCGCGGTCGCGGTGGCCCTGGCTCTCGCCCGACGTGCGCGGCGCGCGCTACCGCGCCGGCGATGGCTGGCTGGATGTCAAGCGCCTGACGGCGGGCTTCGCCGCCGCTGCCTCGGCTGCGAGCGGCGTCCCGGACGCGACGCCGGGTGGTGGCGCGACCTTCGTGACTCGTGCCGGCGTGCACGGCATTCGCGTCGAGTCCGGCCGCGTGACCGGCGTCGAGTCGTCGCGCGGCAGCGTCTCGTCGCCCGCGGTCGTCGTCGCGGCCGGCCCCTTCACCGCAGGGGTCGCGGCGCTGGCCGGTGTGCATGTCGAGATCCGACCGACGCGACGCCAGAAGCTGGTGCTACCCGACCTCGCGCTGGTCCCGGAAGGCGCTCCGATGACGATCGAGGAGGAGACCGCCGCGCACTGGCGGCCGGCCATGCGCGGAGCGCTCGCACTGTTCACCGATCCGGAGACGCCGCCGGGGGAGCCGCACGACCCCGTACCGATCGAGCACGACTGGGCGTTCGGCCTGCTCGACCCTGGATCCGAGCACGCGCTGGCCCGCGTCGCGCCGTTCTGGCGCGAGGCCTGGAACGGCGGCGCGCCGACGGTTCACTGGTTCCTGCAGGCCGGCCAGTACGAGTACACGCCGGATCGGCGCCCGTACCTTGGGCCGATCGGCCCGGACGGTCTGCACCTCAACGGCGGCTACTCCGGGCACGGCATCATGGCCGGGACCGGCGGCTCGCGCCGGGTCGTGGATCTGCTCATCCGCGCCGCCGATGCGGCTGACAATCCGCTCCGCCCGGATCGGCCGATGCGGGCGCGCGAGCACGACATCCTCTAGCGCGCCGGTCGGGCCGTGGAAGGCGTGCCATGCAGGACCATCGGTGCATTGAGGTTCGGCCCGATGCAGTCAGGATTGCACCGTGCTCTCGCCGTCCTGGCCGAACCCGGCGGACCAGCGTCGCACCATTCCACCGCGGATTCGCAGACGCGTGCGCGCGGCGGAGCGGCGCGTGCTGCGCCGTGCCGTGAGCGTGGGAGCGGGCGTGATGTCGGCCCTCCTCGTTGCGGACATGGTCATCAACCTGGCGGCCGGCGAAGCCGGTGCGGCTGCCCTGGCGCCGTTCGAGCTCGCCACCGCCGGCTTCACCGCGCTGGTCGCGATCATCGTGCGCCGCGGCGGCGTCCGTGCCGAGGCCATGGCACTCGCCGTCCTGCTCGTGGTCTTCGCGACGGCGCTGCTCGGGATCGTGGTCATGCCGGTCGGGCGCGTGGCGGCGTCGGCGCAGCTCGCCATCCTGCTTGTGGGCGCCGGCCTCTTCCTGCCGTGGCACCGGCGCTGGCATGTCGCGGCCGTGGCCAGCGCCGTCGGGCTCGCGCTGGGCTTCGTCGTCAGCCCTCTGGCCGTCTTCCTCGGTGACACTGACCGCGTCGGCCTTGCGGCGGCCGTGCTGATGGCCGGCGTCACCAGCGTCATCGGCCAGGGCCTGTGGCAGTCGCGCCTGCGCGGCATGCTCGAGCAGCAGTTCGAGCTGCGCCACCTGAACCGATACGCGCGCCGCCAGGAGGTCCACGTCAACGAGCTCAACCGCGAGCTGAACCGCGTCGCGCGGCGTGACTCGCTGACGGGCGTCGGCAACCGGCTGGCGCTGGACGAGGCTGTCGCGAGGCTCCTGGACCAGGGTGATCGGCTGCGTCCCGTGCCGTTCGCGCTCGCGCTGTTCGATATCGACCACTTCAAGCGCTATAACGACCGATACGGCCACCTGGCGGGCGACGCGGCGTTGGGACGCCTTGGCGAGATTCTGCGTCGCGCCACCCGTGGCGGCGACCTCGCCTTCCGCTACGGCGGCGAGGAGTTCCTGCTCCTGCTTCCTGGCGCCGATCTGCAAGGGGCCATCGCCGCCGCCGAACGCGTGCGCGTCGCGGCCGCCGAGGACTCCACCGGCCTGCCCGCCTTCACCGTGTCCGGTGGCGTCGCCCTGTGCGATCCGGCCGATGGCCGCGACCCGGAGCCGCTCCTGCGCCGCGCCGACGCCGCGCTCTACCTCGCCAAGCGCGCCGGCCGCAACCGCATCGCCGCCGACGAGCTGTCGGTCGCCATGCAGCGACAGGGGATCGCCTCGGCCTAGGCGGGCATCAGTAGTGTGGAGCGTCGAGCAGCCATCGCCCGTCGACGCTGATGAGCTCCCAGTATCCGACGAACTGCCGGCTGCTTCCGGAGTCATAGGTCTCCAGGAAATTCGCCTGCACGGTCGCGCTGCGCTGGTCCTGCTGCACCACATCCAGCTGGCTGAACGAGATCGACGCGGTCTGGTCGAAGCGCTCGTCGAGGTTCTCCCGCCGCGCATAGGTGGCCTTCATTCGGTCGCTCCACAGCGAGTACGCCGCGTCGAAGTTGCCGCTCTCCACGTACGAGTACCAGGTGGCGACCGTTTCGTCCGGCGTTGTCGCGCGGGCGACGACGATCGGTGCCGGAGCGGGAGTCGCGGGCGTCGGGGTCGCGGCCGCGACTGGGGCCGGAGTCGGCGGCGACGCCGGTACGACCGTTTGCGCCACCGTCGGCTGCGGCGTCGGCGAGCCCGTCGGCTCCGGGGTCAGCGGGGTAGCGGAGAGCGTAGGTTCAGGCGTTCCCGCGAGGACCGCGCCTCCGGGCTCACCGACCACGATGCCTCCAACCTCGTCGGCATCCGGCCGAAATTGGCTACCGACGACGCCGACGACGATGAGCAGCGCCACGGCAGCGGCAACGACGGCCAGCGCGGTTGCTCGCCGCCTCGGGGGATGCCGCTGGCTGGCTGGCGTGCTGCCAGCCGCGGGGAGGTCGAGCCGCATCGGCGCGGTCTCGTCCGCGGCTGCCGCCGTGGCCGCATCCGGCGCGTTGGATTCGATGGGCGCGGCCACGAGCGGGCTGGCTGCGCCGACGTGTGACTTCGACGCCGATGCGCGTCGCGCCGCGAGCCATCCTTCGAGCGCCTCACCCATCTCGGCTGCGGACGCGTACCGGTCACCTGGCTCGGGCGCCATCGCGCGCTGCACGATCGCCGAGAGTGCTTTGGGAATACGGGGCCGTACGGCCCGCGGATCGGGCGCCGGCGCGCTGAGGCGCGCGACCGCCACGGCATACGGGCCCTCACCGGTGAACGGCCGCGCGCCAGTGAGCATCTCGTAGAGCACGACGCCGAGCGCGTAGATGTCGCTTGCCGCGTCCGCCGGCTCGCCGCGGGCCTGTTCGGGGCTGAAGTAATCGACCGAGCCGAGTGACGTCCCCGTCGCGGTGAGACTCTGCTCGCCGGTCGCCCGTGCGATTCCGAAGTCGGCGACGCGAGCATCGCCGTCGGCCGTGATCAGGATGTTTCCGGGTTTTACGTCGCGATGGACAATGCCCCGGCCGTGGGCCGCCGCCAACGCCGACGCGACCCCTGCGGCGATTGATACGGCACGTGGCGCGGTGAGACGCCCCTTGCGGCGGAGGATCGCGGCGAGGTCGCCGCCCTCCACCAGCTCCATCACGATGTACGGCCCGGGTCCCTCGGTCCCGAAGTCGAGCACGGTCACCACGTTCGGGTGCGAGATCGATGCGGCGCTGCGGGCCTCTGTGACGAAGCGCGCGCCGAAGACCGGGTCGTCTGCCAGGTCTGGCCGCATCAGCTTCAGCGCAACCTCGCGACCGAGCTGTGTATCGCGCGCGCGATGCACAGTGGCCATTCCACCGTGCCCCAGCAGCTGCTCGATCTCGTATCGGCCGCCGATCACTGTGTCGGTCTCGGTCATCGGCCGGAGCCCCCGTTCATGGATCGATCCGATGGAAGGTCCAAGCACGGCGCGTGCCGGGCGCGCAGTATTCCGCAATGCCGCTGAAATTCGGGCTCCAGATCAATCAGTTCACCTGGCCCAGCGGTGCGGCCGCCATCGGTCCGACCCTCGCGCGGATCGTGCGGACCGCCGATGACGCCGGCTTCGACTCGATCTGGGTCATGGACCATTTCTTCCAGATCCGCGGCAACGGCCCGCCCGAGGCGCCGATGCTCGAGGGCCAGACGGCGCTGGGCTTCATGGCGGCGCACAGCCAACGGGCGCGCCTGGGGCTCATGGTCGGCGGGGTCCATTACCGCGCCCCCGGCCTCTGGATCAAGGCCACCACGACGCTCGACGTGCTGTCCGGTGGTCGCGCGTGGTTCGGAATCGGTGCGGCCTGGAACGAAATGGAATCGAAGGGGCTCGGTTTCGCATTTCCGCCACTGAAGGAGCGATTCGAGCTGCTCGAGGACACCCTGCGCATGGCCCACGGGATGTGGTCGGAGGGCAGCGGCACACATGGCCGCCTCGACGGCATCCGCACCACCGCCACGCATCTCATCAACTCACCGCAGTCGATCAGCCGCCCGCGAGTGCCGATCATGGTCGGCGGCGGAGGTGAGCGAAAGACGCTCCGCCTGGTCGCGCAGTACGCCGATGCGTGCAACATCTTCGGCCGCTCGCCGGAGTTCGTTCGCGGCAAGCTCGACGTGCTGCGCGACCACTGCGAACGACTTGGCCGCCCCTACGAGGAGATCGAGAAGTCGGTGCTGACCGGGGTGAATCTCGACGAGGAGGCGCCCGCGGCGACCGTCGCGCGCTTCGGCGGCCTGGCCGAGGCGGGCGCCGAGCACATCATCTTCAGCGTTCGCGGCGTGGCCGATACCTCGCGCATCGAGCGAATCGCCGGCGAAGTGATGTCGCAGCTGCGCTGACGCGGATCAGCGGCGACCGAAGGTCGCAGTCCCCTCTGCCGTCAGCCATCGCGCGCCGTCGATGGCGAGTCGTCCGGCTCGCACCATCGGATCCGCGCGGGCGAGCTCCAGCGCCCGGTTCAGCGGCACGCCGTAGATCGAGATCCCGCGCAGGCGTTCATCGGTCTGTTCATCGAGCGGACCGTTGGCGACCAGCACGCCCTCGCGATGAAGGTCGCGCAGGTAGGTCAGGTGCTCGGCCTGGAGGCGGTCGAGCTCCCCTTCCGTGAATCCTGGCGCGTCGTCCGGCCGGAC
>DASTTX010000081.1:0-2199 GCA_035759945.1 Candidatus Limnocylindria bacterium
GCGAACCGGCGCCTCTACCACCAGCGCCGCCGGCTCGGCATTCCGCGACGATCCGGCGTGAGCGTGGTGGCGCTGGTCATCCGCGGCCGCGAGGCGCACGTCGCCAAGCTCGGTCCGGCCAGCGCGGTGGTCGTCCGAGACAGGCGCATGTACGAGGTGCCGCCACCACCCGCGGTCAGCGAGGAGGACCCGCGCGTCCGACAGCGCCGCGTCGCCGCAACGCTTGGCGAGGCGCTCGAGATCGAGCCGTTCACGTGGCAGGGCGGCCTCGCTCCCGGCGATCGGCTGGCGCTGGTCAGCCGCCACTTCGCCCACACCATCGGCGTCGAGGAGCTCAAGCGCGCGCTCGTCGAGATGCGGCCGGCGCAGGCGGTCGAGTATCTCCAGCACGTCTTTGCCATTCGTGCCGGGACCGGGTCGGACGGGCTCATGGCCATCGAGGTCGACGAGCTTCCGGCCACGGTGACGACCCACCATCTCGAGCCGGTGCGGCCGGCCGAGCCGTTCGCGGGGCTGCCGGACCAGAGCCCCGTTCCGCTGGCCGATGCCATCGGCCGCGGGCTGCACCGGGCCGGCGACGTCGCCGAAGGCGCCAAGGCCGCAGCCGGCCACGGCGCCGTCACCCTGCTGTCGTGGGTCCTCGCGTTCGTGCCGCGCCGCAGGCCCGAGTACCCGCGCAGTATTCCGCGCACGGCCGAGCGCGAGGAGCACCGGCGGCGGCGACTGGGGCTGGTGGGCATGATCGGGGTGGCCGGCATCCTGGCCGCCGGCGCGACGGTCGCCGCCCTGCCTTCGGTCGCTCCGACCGAGGCAATTCCACGGGCCGCCAGCGCACGCGAGGCGATCGCGGAGGCCGTCGACCTCGTCGGTCAGGTCGAGGAGCGAGTGGACGGCGCCGACCTGGTGGACCGCAACCCCGAGCGTGCAACCGAGCTCCTGTCGGATGCCCACGCAGCAATCGAACGGGCCGCGGGCGTTGGCGTCTCCGAGCAGCAGCTCGAGCCCCTGCGGGGCCGGATCGAACGCCGCCTGGACGCGCTGTACCGCGTGGCGCGCGTCGCGCGGCCGGACAGCGTGGTCGACTTCGCCGCGTCGCTCCAGGATGTCGTGCCGGCCGACATGGTCGCCGCCAGCGATGGCTCGCTCTGGATCCTGGAGACCGGGCGCGGACGAGTGCTGCGCCTCGACCCGGCGACCGGGGAGCTGACGGTCATCTTCCGCGCAGGACAGGCCCTCGAGTCCGGCGACGTGCCGGGCGATCCCTGGCTCATCGCCACCGCGGCCACGGACGTCGTCGTCATCGACCGCCAGCGCACCGCCTGGCGGATCGACCTGACCGAGCGCATCCCGCGCCCCATGCCGCTCGCGGGCATCGAAAGCCTGAGCGGCGAGACGACGCTCATCGGCGCCCTTCAGCACCGCCCGCCGCTCGAGATTTTCAACCTCTACATCGTGGACGGATCGAGCGGTGAGATGTGGCGCTGGACGCCGCCCGCCGTCATCCCGGTCACCTATCCCGACCCCGCCGAGCCGTTCCTGACCGAGACGCCAGACCTCGATCCGCGCGAGGCTCGCGACCTGCGCGTCGACGTCAACGCCTGGCTCCTCCACGCCGACACGGTCACGCGCGTCGATTTCGGCTCGCCGCGCTCGCAGGCCGACTACTCGCTCGACCCGCCGCCCGACGCGGGAGTGCGCCCGCGGCTCGACTACCGCATCCTCGACGGCGCCACGGTCGGCGACCGCGAATTCCTGTACGTGTACGACGCGGCCAACGCGCGACTCATCGGCTTCCAGCGCGCCGACGGCGCGTTCGTGCGCCAATGGTTGGCCGCCGATGGCGGCGACTGGCTGACCGATGTGCGCGCCCTCTCGGTGACATCGGTCGCCGACGGTCCGCCGATCGCCTACCTCCTGACCGCCGACGGTGTGCTCCGGCTCGTCCTCGAGTAGCGATCGCTAGAATCGGTCCATGGCGGAGCAGCCGTTCGGCCGGGTCCGGTTGATCGAGATGGTGGTCGAGAGCGTGCGCGTGCACATGCTCTCCAGCCAGCACGTGGTCATCCTCAAGGAGGCCGAACGGGACCGATACCTGCCGATCTGGATCGGCCAGGACGTCGCGAACGCCATCGCCATGCGCCTCCAGGGCCTGTCCGCCGAGCGGCCGCTGACCCATGACCTGCTGGTCAGCATCCTCGG
>DASTTX010000082.1:0-2594 GCA_035759945.1 Candidatus Limnocylindria bacterium
CACGCTCCTGCTCGGGTTCCGGCCCGACGTGCAGTTCGCGCCGTTCTACGTCGCCCAGCAGGAGGGCTACTACGCCGATGCCGGCCTCGACGTGACGATCGAGCACAAGCAGGCACCCGACGTTCAGCGCCTGGTGGCGGACGGACAGGCGGAGTTCGGTGTGGCCGATGCAACCGATGTGATGATCGCGCGCACGTCGGGGATCCCCATCCGATACGCCTCGACGCTGTACCAACGCTTCCCGGTGGCACTCATCGGCGAGGCCGGGTCGGTGCCCGCCGGTCCGGCCGGTCTGGCCGGGATGACCATCGGCACGCCGGGTCAGTTCGGATCATCGTGGCACGCGCTCCTCGCGCTGCTGGATGCGGGCGACCTGACGCCGGACGACATCACCATCCGAGAGTACCCGCAGTTCAACCAGGTCGACGGGCTCTCGAACGGCGACGTCGACCTGATCACGGGCTTCCGCAACAACGAGCCGCTGCGGCTCGAGGCGCGTGGCACCGACGTCGACCTGCTCACGCTCGACGACGTCGCACCGCTGCCGGGACCGGGGATCATCGTCGGTGACGATCTGCTGGCCGACGATCCCGACCTGGTGCGGGCCTTCGTCGATGCCACGGCCGCCGCGCAGCGCGCGGTCATCGCCGATGAGCAGCTCGGGTTCGCGGCCGCCGAAGAGGCGGTGCCCACCGTCGCGGAAGACCCCGACGTCGCGCGCGCCGTGCTCGACGCGACCACCGAGCTGTGGGCCGGCGATGGGTTTGCGGACGGCGCCATCGACGCCGACCTGTGGACGTCGGGCTACGCCACGATGCAGCGGCTGGGGTTCATCGACGGCTCGGTGCCGATGGAGGACATGATCGTCACATCGGCGACCGAGCCGCAGTAGCTCAGCGGGGGATCGGACCGCCCTTCAGGATCGGTCCCTCGTCCGCGTCGGACGGGGCCGAGCTGCTGGTCGTGTCCTGCCGCTCGTCGGGCGTCCAGGCACTGCCCGGCGTGACGTCGATGGCCGCCGGCGGACGCTCCACCTGGCTCCAGTCGCTGCCGCTGACGGTGCTCTGCGTGACCGCGCCCGACGTTCCTGCGTCGGGCGACGACATGTTGGCCAGGCCGATGCCGGCCGCGGTGCCGAGGGCGACGGTGCCAGCGAGCACGCCCGTGAGCATGAGCCGCTTGCGGAAGGCGTCGGCCTCCTCGCGGCTCGGGAAGTGGAGCGCGATCGCGTGCCCTTCCGTGTCGAGGTCGTCCGCGATCACGCGCACGCCGAGACCTGCGCCGTAGCGGTGACCCTCGACCTCGTCCTCGTCGTACCGCACGCGAATGCGCGTCGCGCCGGGCTCCTGCCGCAGCTTCTCGCGCAGCCACGCGTCGTCGTCGGTGACGAGGACGGCCTGCTGGTCTCCAAGATCGATCGTGAACTGCTCGTTCGCCATGCCGTACCTCCTCGGTACCTCCTCGGTCGTGGAGCGCACCACCCTCGTGCTCGTCGCACCGGTTGGCGCGCGAATGCGCTCAGGGTCGGCCTGCCATTCTGCATCGACAAGGGTGGACACGACGCTCCAGCTGTCGGCTGCACGACACCGCGTGTCCGGCGAATGACGCCAGCGGCATCGCTGAGTCGATACCGGTCGCAGATCCACGGGCGTCACCATGGCGACATGACCGCCCACGCTCACGACCGACAGCTCTTCGAGCGCTTCTGCATGCTGCGCGACCTGTATCGACGGCGCGGGCCGCGCGATCGCGCCGGCATCATGTCGATCGAGGACGCGATCCGTTACGCGGAGCTGCTGCTCGCCCGCTCGGCCGCCTCCACCGTCTGACGCAGCACCATCATCGGGGTCACCGGGCCGACGCCTCCCGGCACCGGGCTGATCGCCTCGACGATCGCGGCGACGGCCGCCGTGTCGACGTCGCCGACGATGCCGCCATCGACGGTGTTGATGCCGCAGTCGACGACCGTCGCCGACGGTCCCACCATCTCCGCGCGAATCAGACCCGGCACGCCGGCCGCGGCGACGAGGAGGTCAGCCGCGCGCGTCTCCCGGGCGAGGTCGCGGGTGGAGCGGTGGCAGATCACGACAGTCGCGTCGCGAGCGAGCAGGAGCGAGGCAACGGGTCGACCGACGACCGCCGAGCGGCCGACGATCACCGCGCGCCGACCGGCGATCGGCACGTCGTGGGCCTCCAGCAGTGCGATGACCGCCAGCGCGGTGGCCGGCACGAACGCCGGTTCGCCGCGGGCCAGCCAGCCGGCATTCGTCGGCGTGGCGCCGTCGACGTCCTTGGCCGGATCCACGTGCTGGACCAGGCGCCGGCCTTCGACGGGATCGGCGAAGGGCTGCGCGATGACGATGCCGGCGACGTTCGGATCGGCGTTGAGCTGCTCGATGATGCGTTCCATCGATCCCTGGGCGCCGAGGCGCAGGTCGGTACCGATCCCGATGCGGCTCGCCGCGCGGTCCAGGCTGGCCGCGTACAGGGCGGCACCTTCATTGGCGCCGTCGCCGAGGATGGCGAGCCGTGGCGCGCCCGCCGCATCGGCGGCGAGTCGTTCGACGCGCTGACGGAGGTCGTCGCGCAGCTGG
>DASTTX010000083.1:0-9054 GCA_035759945.1 Candidatus Limnocylindria bacterium
CATACCATGCCCTGATGAAGGGCGATGCCTGGGCGAAATCCTCCGAAGCGATCAGGGCCCGCTTCGAGGCGGGCGCGGCCGGCATCGAGGGCCTGGAGCAGCGCCAGATGTTCGGCTATCCGGCCGCGTTCATCGGCGGCAACCTGACCACCAGCCTGCACCGCGAGTCGTGGATCGTTCGCCTCCCGGACGCTGAACGTGCCGAGCTCATCGCCCGCGGCTGGTCGGAGTTCGAGCCGATGCCCGGCCGGCCGATGCGCGGCTACGTGGTCATGCCGGACGAGGTCGCCGCCGATCCGGAGCAGGCACGGACATGGGTCGAGCGTGCGGCGTCGTACGTTCGGACGCTGCCACCCAAAGCGCCGAAGGCGCCGAAGAAGGGCTGAGCGCCATGGCTCGTATCGCCGTCGTCTTCACCGGCGGCACCATCTCGATGCGCTCCTCCGGCGGCGGCAACGTGCCGACGCTCCGCGCGTCGGATCTCCTCGCTGCCGTCCCGGGGCTCGACGCGATCGCCGACGTGGAGCCCATCGACTGGGGCCTGGTACCTGCCTCGCACCTCACCTTCGATCAGGTGCTCGACGTGGGCCGGCTGCTCGAGGGCCAGCTCGCGCGGCCGGAGATCGACGGTGCCGTGGTGGTGCAGGGCACCGATGTCATCGAGGAGACGGCGTTTGCCTGGGACGTCCTGCCGCTGTCGGCGAAGCCGGTGGTGGTGGTCGGCGCCATGCGATCGGCCTCACAGGAGGCCTACGACGGGCCAGAGAACCTCCGGAACGCGGTCGTCGTCGCGGCGGAGCCGTCGATGACGGACCAGGGCGTGGTGGTTGCCATGGCGGGCGAGATCCACGGAGCCGATGACGTGCGCAAGACGCATACCCACGCCTTCGCCACGTTCCAGAGCCCGAATGCCGGCCGGCTCGGCCTTGTCGCCGATGGGCGCGTGACGCTCCTTCGCTCGCGCCGCCCGACACGCCTGGCGACGCTTCCCGAGCACGCCGCGCTGCCCGTTCCGGTCCTCGGCGTGGTGCTCGACGCTGAGCCATCGGTCGATGCGTCGGCGCGTGGGCTCATCGTCGCCGCGGCCGGTGGCGGGAACACGCCGCCCGCCTATCTTGAGCTGGCGCGACCGATGATCGAGCGCGGTGTGCCCGTGGTGCTGACGACACGTTGCCCATCCGGGCGCCCACTGCCGGGCTACGCCTTTCCGGGCGGGAGCTCGCAATGGTGGGAGGCCGGCGCGGTGTTCTCGGGAACGCTCGACGCGCTCAAGGCTCGCGTCCTCGTCGCCCTGGGCGTGGGAAGCGGCCTCGATGCGGATGCGCTCGGGCGGCTCTTCGACACATGGGGCGGTGGCCGCGCCGGCTCTCCCTAATCGAACCGGTTACGAAGGCCCCAACCGGCCATCCCGCTTCACCCGATGAACCTCCAGCAGGTTCGGCCCCGTGCCGGGCTCGGCGGTCGACGCCACCAGCACCACCGCCGCTCCATCGGGCAGCGAAGGATCCTCGCCGGTCAGCCAGGCCATCATCCCCAGGCGACCTGACACCTCCGGCGGCGGGACGCACGGGCGCGCGGTCACGCCATGCACCAGCGCCAGCCGGCGGTGCACCCGATCGTCGGGCGCGTAGGCGATGATCGGCACCCGCGGGCGAAGCGCGCTGAGGATCCGCGCGGTTCGGCCGGTGCGCGTGTAGCAGGCGATGGCCTCCACCTCGGCATCGGCGCCGGCGAGCGCCACGGCGGCGTAGGCGAGCGCATCGGCGTCCGTATCGGCGCTCGGTGCCCGTCCCGCCGGCAGGTGGGCCGCACCCCGCTCCTCGCACAGCCGTGCGATGCGAGCCATCGCCTCCGTCGCCAGGACGGGATACGACCCGATCGCCGTTTCCGCCGACAGCATCACGGCATCGGCGCCGTCGAAAATGGCGTTGGCGACGTCGCTCGCCTCGGCGCGCGTCGGACGCGGCGACGAGGTCATCGACTCGAGCATCTGGGTCGCGACGATCACCGGCACGCCCGCATCGAGCGCGCGCCGCACGAGCTCCTTCTGGATGATCGGGACCTCCTCGAACGGCAGCTCGACGCCGAGATCGCCGCGCGCCACCATCACCGCGTCCGCCACCGCGCAGATGGCGTCGAAGTCGTCGACCGCCAGGCGCGTCTCGATCTTGGCGACGATGGGTGGGCCGTCATCGCCGAGGAGCGCACGCAATGACCGAACGTCATTGGCGCTGCGCACGAAGGACTGGCCGACGAAGTCCGCCCCCAGCTCGAGTGCCCGGGGAACCGCCGCACGGTCGGCGTCCGTGAGCGCCGGCTGCGACAGCCGATCCGACGCGATGCTGACCCCAGCATGCGGCCGGATCGTCCCCGCGCGCACGACCTCGGTCGCAACGTCGTCCGACACGGACGTCACCCGAAGCTCGACCGCGCCGTCGGACAGCAGCACGCGATCGCCGGATCGGAGGTCCGCCGCGAGCGCCGCGTACGTCACACCCGCACCGCGGGCATCGCCGGGCGCCTCGTCACCCGGCCGCAGGACGAAGCCGTCACCCGCGTTCAGCGTGACCGACTCGCCGTTCAGCGCGCCGAGCCGGATCTTCGGCCCGGGCAGGTCCACCATCACGGCCGCGTCGCTCGAGGCCTGGCGCACCCGCGCCACCGCCTCGGCATGCTCGTCGGGCGTGCCGTGCGAGAAGTTGATGCGGGCGACGTCCATGCCGGCGGCGACGAGCTCGTCCAAGCGGTCGACCGAGGCCGGACCGATGGTGCACACGAGCTTCGTGCGGCCGCCGCTCACGACGCTCCGACCCTCTCCTTGTACGCCGCCCCGGCCGCCCGCCGGCGGTCGTGGGCGGAGAGCACGCGTTTGCGCAGGCGGATGGCCGAGGGCGTCACCTCGACCAGCTCATCCGCGGCGATGAACTCGATCGCCGCCTCCAGGGTCAGCACCCGCGGGGGCGTGAAGATGCGGTAGTCGCCATCGCTGGCTTGGGTGCGCATGGCCGACAGCTTCTTGCTCTTCGTCGGGTTGACGTCCATGTCGTCGGGCCGGCTGTTCTCGCCGATGATCATGCCCTCGTACACCTCGGTGGACGGACCGATGAACAGCTCCGCCCGCTCGACCAGCGACGACAGCGCATAGGCGCGTGACTCGCCCGACCGATCGGCGACCAGCACACCCGTCGTCCGATGCGTCACCTCGCCCGCCGGGGGTCCATAGCCCTCGCCGATCTGGTGCAGCAGCGCCGTGCCGCGCGTGTCGCTCAGCAGCTGGCCGCGGTAGCCGATGAGCCCGCGCGTGGGGATGATGAACTCCATCCGGACGCGCCCGTCGGCATCGGTGCTCATCTGCTCCAGCCGGCCCTTGCGGCCGGCCATGGCCGACTGCACCACGCCGATGTAGTCGGGCGGGATGTCGATCGTGACGCGCTCGTAGGGCTCCTGGCCGTCACGCGTGATGACCTCCGGGCGGCTGATGGTCAGCTCGAACCCCTCTCGCCGCATCTGCTCGATGAGCACGGCCAGCTGAAGCTCGCCACGTCCGCGCACCTCGAACGTCTCGCCGGATTCGGTCGGATGGACCTCGATCGCGACGTTGCCGAGCACCTCGCGCTCGAGGCGCGCCCTGATCTGGCGGCTGGTGAGCTGCGTCCCGTCGCGGCCGGCCATGGGCGACGTGTTGACGCCGAAGGTCATCCGCAGCGTCGGCGCATCGACGTCGAGGCGGGGGAGCGGTCGGGGGTCGCCGGGGTCGGTCAGGGTGTCGCCGATCGTGACCTCGGGCAGTCCCGCGACGCTGACGATGTCGCCGGCACCGGCCTCGCTGATGTCGACGCGCTCGATGCCGTGGGCGGTCTGGAGTGCGGTGACCGTGCCCGTCAGGGTCAGCGAGCGGCCCGGCTCGACGGTTCCATCGGCGTCATCGGCCTCCTCTCGAACGATCGTCACGCGCTGACCGAGCCTGAGGCTCCCGTTGCTGATGCGGCCGACGGCCATGCGGCCGACATAGTCGTTCGCCGTGAGATTGGTGACCAGCATCTGGAGCGGATGGTCCGGGTCGTGGGTCGGCGGCGGCGTGACCTGGACCAGGAGGTCGAGCAGCGGGCGGAGATCGATACCCGGGTCCGCCAGATCACGGGTGGCCGTGCCGGCCTTGGCGTTGGTGTAGACGACGGGGAACTCGATCTGATGTTCATCGGCGCCGAGGTCGATGAAGAGCTCGTACACGTCATCCAGCACCTGGGCCGGCCGGGCATCGGATCGGTCGATCTTGTTGAGCGCCACGACGACCGGCAGGCGGCGCGCCATGGCCTTCTGGAGCACGTAACGCGTTTGCGGCAGCGGTCCTTCGGCCGCGTCCACCAGGAGGAGGACGGCGTCGACCATGAGGAGCGAGCGCTCGACCTCGCCGCCGAAGTCGGCATGGCCGGGCGTGTCGACGATGTTGAGTCGCACCCCCTCGTAGTCGACCGTCGTCTGCTTGGCCAGGATGGTGATGCCCTTCTCGCGCTCGAGGTCGCCCGAGTCCAGGACGCGGTCGACGACCGCCTCGTTGGCACGGAAGGTCCCCGTCTGGCGCAGCATGCCGTCGACCAGGGTGGTCTTGCCGTGATCCACGTGGGCGATGATCGCCACGTTGCGCAGGTCGTCGCGGGTTGCCGTCGGCACGGCGGAATCGTCGCAGATGCGCACCGATGGCGCAGGTCCGTCAGCCGATCGCGACGAATGACGTACGCGGCAGCGCGACGCAGGGTGGATGCCGGCGCCGCTGGAGGTACCTACCTTTGGCTCCTAACCACTCAGGACTCCACGATGCTGCGACACGAGCCCCACCGCGAACAGACGATCTCCGACCGCGAGCTCGGCATCGCCGCCATGCTCCTCCTGGTCGTCGTCGTGCTGACCGTCGTCATCGTTCCCGCCCTCGTCTGACGCGCCCATGCTCGCCAACTTCGCTGCCGGGACGCTGATCGTGCTCGGCGTGCTGCTCACCGTCCTCGGGGTCTTTTCCGGCGGATCGGTGCCGTTCACCCTCATCGGCCTCGCTGCCGTCGCGGTCGGTGGCGTTCTCGGACTGCTCGACCGCCGCCTGACTCGCTGACGCGATCGGCATACCATTCGGGACGTGCTGTCCCGTCGCCGCTTCCTCATCGCCGGCCTCGTCACAGGGGTCGGCGCTCTGCTTGCCGCCTGTGCCGCGGCCGTGGAGTCGGTCCTGCCAAGCGTCACGGCCTCGCCATTGGCGACGCCGTCACCGTCGCCATCCGCAACGCCGTCGCCGACGCCCAGCCCATCGCCCTCACCCGTCGGCCCGAGCCTGCGCGAGAGGATCGGCCAGATGCTGCTCATCGGCTTCCGCGGGCTGACCGCCGATGCCGCCGATGCGACCCGCCAGCAGATTGCCGCCGGCGAGGTGGGCGGCATCCTCCTGTTCTCCGTCGATCAGCTCACCGGCGGCCTGCGCAACGTCGATTCGCCCGAGCAGCTTCGCGGGCTGGTGGACGCGCTCAGCGCATCGGCTCCAGGATCACCGCTCACGGTCGCCATCGACCAGGAGGGCGGCATGGTCGCTCGCCTGGGTCCGGCCCACGGCTTTCCTGCGACGTCGTCCGCCGCGACGCTCGGCCAGGGCGACCCATCGGCCACTGCGGCCGCGGCGCGCGCGATGGCCGAGACGCTGCGCTCGGTCGGCGTGACGCTCAACCTGGCGCCCGTCGTCGACCTTGCGGTCAATCCGGACAACCCGATCATCGCCGCGGTCGAACGGAGCTTCAGCGCCGATCCGGCGGTCGTCATCGCCCACGCATCGGCCTTCATCCAGGCGCATCACGACATCGGCGTTCGCTCCGCCATCAAGCACTTTCCGGGGCAGGGCAGCGCGACCGGTGATACCCACGCCGGCGTCGTCGATGTCACCGACGTCTGGACCGATGTCGAGCTCGAGCCCTTCGCGGCGCTCGTGGCCCAGGGCCTGCCCGATGCCGTCCTGACGGCTCACATCTTCAACGGCCGGCTGGACCCCGATCACCCGGCGACCCTGTCCGAGCCGACGATCAGCGGCATCCTGCGCCAGCAGCTGGGCTGGGATGGCGCCGTCATCAGCGACGACATGCAGATGGGCGCCATCCGCGACGCCTACGGCTACGAGGAGGCTGTCGCGCTCGCCATCGAGGCCGGGGTGGACATCCTGCTCATCGCCAACCAGCTGGTCTACGAGCCGGACATCGCGCCCCGAACGATCGACATCATCGAGGGCCTCGTGCGCTCCGGGCGCATTGGCGAGGAGCGAATCGACGCGTCGTACCGGCGCATCGTGGCGCTCAAGGGCTAGCGGACGGAGCCGACTACTCCATCGCCGGAATGACCGGCCGGGGGCGTTCCGCTGTGTCGGCCGTCTCCGTATCCGGTCCCGTCGTGTGTCGCAGCGTCAGCTCGGGCACGAAGAGCGCGACCACCACGGCCGCACCCAGGGCGCCGAAGAGCGCCAGCCACATCGTGTTGGCGACGGCCAGCGAGAACGCCTGGTAGATGGCGTCCACGATCCCGCCGATGAACGGCTCGACGGTCGAGCGGAACTGCTCCGGCACCGACGCCAGGATTTGATCGCCCAGGTTGATGCCCACGCCGGTCAGGTCGCCCTGCAGCGAGGCGGCGCCGCCCTGTGCGAAGCCGTCGATGAGCGGCTGCGGCAGGCCATTGTTCGCCATCTGGCGCGGCAGCTCATCGGCGAAGGATGTGCCGAACAGGGTGCCCGCGATGGCCAGGCCGACCGAGCCGCCGACCTGGCGGAAGAAGGTCAGGGCGCTCGTCGCCGCACCGAGCATCCGCGGTGACACCGCGCTCTGCACGACGATCGTGAAGACGGCGAAGGACGGCCCGATGCCCAACCCGGCGATGAACATCCACAGCCAGACGGTCATCACGTCGGTATCGGCGCGGATGTTGGTCATCAGGTAGAGGCCGAGCGCGCCGAGCGCCATGGCTGCCACCGTCATCCACTTGTAGCGCCCGGTGCGCGCGACGAAGAAGCCGGAGCCGATGGAGCTGCCCATGACGCCGGCCATCAGCGGCAGCATCTGGTAGCCCGACTCGGTTGCGCTCGAGCCGAGCACGAACTGGAACCAGCGCGGGATGAAGATGATCGCGCCGAAGAAGCCGAACGTGATCAGGAACGTCGCCACGATCGAGCCGGCCACGGTTCGGTTGCGGAACAGCTCGAGCGGCAGGATCGGCTCCTTGGCGCGCGACTCGACCCAGACGAAGATCGCGCCGAGCACGAGCCCCAGCACGATGAGCCCGCCGACCAGCGGATCGGTCCATTCGCCGGTCTGCTTGTTGGTCAGGCCCAGGAGGAAGGGAACCAGCGCCGCGGTGAAGACGGCCGCACCGAGGTAGTCGATCGAGCGTACGCGCTCCGGATGGCTGACGTGCGGCAGCAGGCGGTAGAGGACCACCAGCGCGACGATGCCGAGCGGCAGGTTGACCAGGAACACCCAGTGCCAGCCGACGGTATCGGTCAGGATGCCTCCGAGGGCCGGACCGATGATCGACGACAGCGCGAAGACCGCACCGAACAGGCCCTGGTACTTGCCTCGCTCGCGAGGGCTGAAGAGGTCGCCGATGACGGCGAGCGCGATGGGGAAGATCGCGCCCGCGCCGGCACCCTGGATGCCGCGGAAGAGGATGAGCTGCCACATCTCCTGGCTCAGCGCGCACAGCAGCGAGCCGAGCAGGAAGAGGCTGACGCCGATCATCATCATCGGCCGTCGTCCGAACTGGTCGGACAGCTTGCCGTAGATCGGCCCGGTCACGGTCGCGGTCAGCAGGTAGATCGTCACCACCCAGACGTACAGCTCGTTGCCGGACAGATCGGTGACGATCCGCGGCAGCGCGGTGCCGACGACCGTCTGGTCGAGCGCCGAGAGGAACATGGTCAGGAGGATGGCGACGAGGATCTCCATCCTCGCCCGCTGGTCGACGTGAACCGGAGCGTCGTCGACGTGGGTTTGCTGCGTCATGTGGTGGTTGGTTCCTCGTGCTGTTCGAGCGTGCGCGCGGCGGCGTGCAGGTCTCTGACTGCCTGGAGCAGTCGACGCTGCTGGCTTGCATCTAGCGCGCCGATCAGTGCGGTCATGCGTTGTCTGCGCCCGGCCTCCATCTCGCCGATGAGCTTGCGGCCCTCGCCGGTGAGGTCGACGCGGACGACGCGGCGATCCTCGTCGTCGTGCGCCCGCTCGACGAGGCCGCGCTCGGCCATTCGCTTGATGATGCCGGTCGCGTTCGGCAGGGCTACGTCCAGCTCCTCGGCGAGGCGGCTCATCGGGATGGCGCCGTGCATCTCGAGCAGCGCCAGCACCTGGAAGCCGATGATGGAGAGGCCATACGCCTGGCAGCGCGCCGCCCACCGTCGCCGGTGATGGGCGAGCAGTGGAGCGAGCGCCTCGATGATCTGCGCCGCCCCGGTATCGGGTGGCGCCGCGCTGGTCGTGGTCACCGCGTGATTATGGTGACCATAACCATTCTGTCAAGCGGAACCATTAGCGCGGGCATCGGTTCGTGGATGAGCTGTGGATAGGTGCGCCGGCAAGCCGCAAAGTCGGGGATAAGTGGGCTTGTGCGCCCTGCGGCTGGCCGGACATACTGTGGTCGTCCCGAAGGGGCAAGCGACACCGGATCACACGATTTCGATCATGAGTTCCGGGGACCGGAAACCGAGGGCTTCGGCCAGCGGGGACCGGACGGCAGCGGTGGCTTCGGCCGCCGAGGTCGGACGCCTGTTCCTTCGGGACATTTCGTTGTGCCCTGCAGCACACGTGGCGGTCGCGAGTTGAACATTGCGCGCCGCCCGGCTGGGGAGTTGAGCCGCGGACCAGTCAGCACGGAAAGCGGCCGGATCCGCGCTGGGACCCGGCCGCTCGAAGGCCTGGCTAGTGGACGATCGTGTTGGTCGACGCCGTCTTCGCGGCGCTGTACACGTCCTGGGTATCGGAGTTGAACTTCGGACCGTGCATGGCCGCGACACCGGAGTAGCCGTACGAGTTGAGCGAGCTC
>DASTTX010000084.1:0-18600 GCA_035759945.1 Candidatus Limnocylindria bacterium
CGGGCTCCTTGAAGGCGCGGCTGTGCACGCAAGGCGCGGAAGAGATTGCCGCCTATTGCGATGCGCACGGGATCGAGGTGCGCGAGGTCGGGAAGGTCATCGTGGCGCTGAACGAGGGGGAGGTGCCGGCCCTCGAGGAGCTGCACCGCAGGGCCGGGGAGAATGGCGTGCCTGGCATCAGGATGATTGGGCGAGCCGAGCTGCAGGAGCTCGAGCCACACGCGGCGGGCGTCCAGGCGTTGTACTCGCCGCGCACCGCGGTCGTCGACTTCGCCGCCGTTGCCGGTGCCTTCGCGACGGACGTCGTCGCCAGGGGCGGAGAGCTGCGGCTGGCGACCGAGGTCGCGGGAGTCCAGGACGCCGGAGATCACGTGTCTTTGCACACGAATGGCGAGACGGTCACGGCCAAGAGCGTGATCGCGTGTGCGGGCCTCCAGTCGGACCGGGTGGTGGCGCTGTCCGATCGAGCGGCGGGAAGGAAGCTCAGGATCGTGCCGTTCCGCGGTGACTACTACGTCCTCCGGCCGGAGCGAAGCCACCTCGTTCGCGGCCTCATCTATCCGGTGCCCGATCCGCGGTTCCCGTTTCTCGGCGTTCATTTCACCGTCCGCCACGACGGTGAAGTGTGGGCCGGCCCCAATGCCGTGCTCGCGCTCCGTCGCGAGGGCTACGGCCGCTTCAGCTTCTCGTTGCGCGACACCCTGGATACCATCACCTACGGCGGATTCTGGCGGCTGGCCGCGCATCATTGGCGCTATGGGCTTGCCGAGATCTGGCGGGATTACGTCCGGCTCGCCTTCGTTCGCGCCCTTCAGCGGTACGTCCCGGAGGTCCGCAGCGCCGATCTCGTGCCGGGCCCGTCCGGCGTCCGCGCGCAGGCCCTCGCCGCAGATGGGTCGATGGTCGACGACTTCGTGGTCGACCGCGTCGGGCGCGTCCTCCACGTGCGCAATGCCCCCTCGCCGGCGGCAACCAGCTCTCTGGCGATCGGCTCGTTCATCGCTGATCGCGCCGAGAGCGAGCTGGGCGTGGGGGCTCGGTGAGCCGCTGATCCAGCCTGCTACGGCACCGACTGGGCTGACGTCGGCGCCTGTGTGACGCCTGCTTCGAGCGCATCGGCCACGAACTCGTGGAGTGGCTTGTAGTCAGTTGGTGAACTGCGCCCGATGACGACCAACACGTACTGGCCGATGGTGTTCGTCGTCGCCTCGAGAATCTGATCCTCGCCGAGCTCGATTCGACGGTCGGGCGTCATGTGCCCGGCCAGCATGCCGAGATCCAGGACGGGCAGGTTCGTGTGCAGGTGACCCTTGAGCGCATCGGCCAGCGCCAGGCCCTTCGACACGGTCTGCCATCCGGCCACCTTCGCCTTGATCGCGGCGAGAACGCGCTGCTGGCGGACCGAACGTGCGAAGTCGCTCGACTCGGCTGGCACGTCCGTGTATCGGTTTCGGGCGTAGTCGAGCGCCTGCTGGCCGTCGAGCTGGAGCGTCCCGGCGGCGAACGAGTACTGGAAGTCGCCGGCCAGGTACTCGGGCTCGTCCCAGGTGTATGCGAACGCCGTCGGGTTCTCGATGGTGATGCCGCCGATGCCATCCACCATGGCCTGGAATCCCTGGAAGTCGAGCGTGATCCAGCCGTCGATCTGCAGACCGGTGGCGTAGGTCACGGCCTCGACCGCGAGGTCGGCCGCGTTCTCGAGGCCATCGGCGTACCAGCCGATGCGGAAGGCCTCATTGATCTTCATGTTCTGCGGCACCTCTGGCAGGCCCTCGATCCAGAGGTCGCGCGGGATCGGGATGATCGTGGTCGTGTCGGACCCCTTGTCGACGCTGATGACGTTCATCGAGTCCGTCAGGAAGGCGCCGTCGCGTGACTCGTCGCTGTACCCCAGCATGAGGACATTGACGCGCTCCGGGCTGAAGGGTCCGAACAGCTTCATCGAGGTCGCCGATGCACTCGAGACGGCGTCGTTGAAGGCGACTGCGCGCTGCCAGAGCAGAAACGCGCCCGTCCCCACCGCCGCGATGAGGAGCACGAAGACGACCAGGATGCGCCGCCGCCAGTTGGCCGGTCGACGTACCCGCGGCGCCGCACGACGTGCGCGTTGCGCTTGTGCCTGCCTCGGCCGTCGATACGACTGCGTGTCCTGCATTCGGTCGGAGTTCCTCGGGTATCGCGGGCGGCGGCGCCATCCTAGCGCGTGTAGGACATCGTCGTACACGCCGTCGCGGCCGGCCCTCCGCGTCCCGGCGGGTATCCTGCGTCGCGCATGGGACGTCACAAGATCCTGGTCGCCGAGCCCGTCGCCGCGCCGGCGATCGAGCTGTTGTCGGCCGCCCACGAGACCGCCCTTCGACCTGGCCTTGCTCGAGCGGAGCTCCTCGCGGCCCTCTCCGAGGATGGTGGTTGGGATGCGCTCGTGGTCCGGTCGCAGACGCGCGTCGATGCCGAGCTGCTGGCGGCGGCAGCGCCGCGGCTGAGCGTCATCGGCGTGGCGAGCGTCGGCGTCGACCGCATCGACGTGGAGGCGGCGACCCGCGCCGGCGTCATGGTCGTCAACGCGCCGACCGGCAACACGATTGCTGCGGCCGAGCACACCTTGGCCGTCATGCTGGCGCTGCTGCGCCACGTGCCCGAGGCGAACGAGTCCGTCCGCAGGGGCGAATGGGAGCGCGGGCGCTTCACCGGACGCGAGCTGCGCGGCAAGACGCTGGGCATCATCGGCCTCGGCAAGATCGGCAAGGCAGTGGCGCGCCGAGCGAACGGGTTCGAGATGCGCGTGCTCGCCACGGATCCGTTTCTCACGGAGGAACAGGCGTCGGAGGCCGGCGCCAAGCTGGTCGGCCTGGCCGAGCTGCTGCATCGGTCGGACGTCATCACCGTCCACACTCCACTCACCTCGCAGACGCGTCATCTCATGGGCCGTGGCCAGATCGAGGCAACGAAGCCGGGCGCCTTCGTCCTCAACGTCGCTCGCGGCGGGATCGTCGACGAAGGGGCACTGGCCGAGGCCTTGGCGTCCGGCCACCTCGCCGGCGCCGCCGTGGACGTGTACTCGACCGAGCCCATGGCGGCTGACAACCCGCTCCGATCGGCACCGAACCTGGTGCTGACCCCCCACCTGGGCGCCTCGACAGCGGAGGCGCAGGACCGCGTCGGCCTCGAGATGGCCGAGCAGCTGCTGATGGCGCTGTCAGGGATAACGCCGCCCTACGCCGTCAACGCGCCGGCGGTACCACCTGAGACCGCTCCCAAGCTGCGTCCCTACGTCGAGCTGGGTCGTCGCCTCGCGTTGCTCGCGCGCCAGCTGGCGCCAGGCGCATTCGACTCACTGTCACTGACGTATGCGGGCGAGATCGCCGGCGGCGAGTGCGCGCCGATTCGCACAGCGGCTCTGTCCGGCATTCTCGAGGCGGTGACCGACCAGCGCGTGAACGCTGTCAACGCCGATCTCGTCGCTCGTGAGCGCGGACTGACCGTGCACGAAACGCGAACCGCGTCATCCGAGCCATGGGCCTCACTCGTCGAAGTCGCGGTCGGCCCGTCCGATGGCGAGCCCCTCATCCGTCTGCGCGGCTCAACGGCCCACGGGCGGCCGCATCTCGCCGGCCTGGACGGCTTCCCCATCGATGCCGAGCTGTCCGGGATCATGCTGGTGACCCGCCACCACGACCGTCCGGGCATCGTCGGAGCGGTTGGCACCATCCTGGCCGAGGCCGGGATCAATATTTCGTCGCTCGAGCTGTCGCGGCTCGCGGAGCGCGGCGAGGCGATGATGTTCGTCTCCGTCGACGGCGGAATGGAGGAAGCCGTTCTCGAGCGCGTTCGCGCGGCAGACGGCATGATCGAGGCACGCGTCGTGGACCTGCCGCGGCTCTGACCTATCATCGGCGCATGCCGAAGCCGTTCGCCTCATCGGCCGATCTGGCAGAGAAGCAAGCCACTCTCGAGCAGCTTGCCGATGGCGTCTATGCGTACACCGCCCAGGGTGATCCGAACGTCGGCTGCATCGTCGGCGCCGATGCGATCCTCGCCATCGAGGCGCGCGCCACGCCATTCATGGCGCGGCAATGGATCGACGTGATCCGCGAGCGCATCAGCGACCTGCCCTTCGGCGACCTCGTGCTGACCCACTACCACGCGGTGCGCGTCCTCGGCGCCGCCGCGTTCGAGGCGCGCCGGATCGTTGCTCACGCCAACACCAGGGCACTGATCGAGGAGCGCGGCCAGCAGGACTGGGCCAGCGAGGCCGGGCGGATGCCGCGGCTCTTCCAGGGGGCCGAGACCATTTCGGGCCTGACGCACCCGACCGACACGTTCCACGATGCGCTCACCCTCGACCTGGGCAATCGAACCGTCGAGCTGCGGTACCTGGGACGCGGCCATACGTCCGGGGATCTCGTCGTCTGGCTACCGGAAGAGCGGATCTGCTTCGCCGGCGACCTGGTCGAGGCGCAGGCGGCACCGTACATGGGCGACGCGCACATCGGCGATTGGTCCACCAGCACGCTCGACAACGTTGCGGCACTCGGCGCGGACCAGCTGGTGGGCGGTCGCGGCCCGGTCGTCCGCGGTGAGGATGTGGCCACCGCCATCCATGACACGCGCGCCTTCCTGCGCACGACGCTTGACGGCACCCGGGCCGTGAAGGACGCCGGCGGCACGCTCAAGGAGGCGTTCGAAACGGTTCACGCCGAGCTCGCGCCACGCTACGCCGGCTTCCCGATCTTCGAGCACACGATGCCGTTCAACGTCCAGCGCGCCTGGGACGAGCTGGATGGGATCGACCATCCGCGAATCTGGACCGCGGAGCGCGATCGACAGGTCTGGGACGCCCTCCAGGACTGACCGGCCGATGGACGTCATCGTCGTCGGGGCCGGCGCCGTGGGCCTCACCCTTGCCGGCCGCCTGGCCCAGCACGGCGCGACGGTCCTGGTCTTCGAGGCCGAGCGCGAACGTCGGCGCGTCGGCTCCAAGGCGATCTGCATGCAGCGCGAGACGCTCGAGATCTGGCAACGCGTGGGAGTCGGCGAGCGCGTCGCGCAGCGCGGAGTCCAGTGGCGCATCGGCCGCACCTACTACCGCGGCCGCCAGCTGTTCGAGGTCCATCTGCCCGACACGGACGAGCACTTCCCGCCGTTCGTCAACATCAGCCAGTCCGAGGTCGAAGATTTGCTCGAGGGACGCCTGCGAGAGCTCGACGTCCCGGTCCATCGCGGCCACCGCTTCACATCGCTGACGCAGGACACCGACGGCGTCACGGCAACCTTCGAGACCGATGAGGGCGCGGTCCAGCATCGGTCCGCCTATCTGGTCGGAGCCGATGGCGCCCATTCGCCGGTTCGCCACGCGATCGGCATGAACTTCACTGGCTATACCTTCGACGACCGCTTCCTGATCGCCGATGTCCGCGCCGACCTGCCGATGACGAATGAGCGGCACTTCCACTTCGACCCACCCTGGAACCCGGGGCGTCAGGTGCTCATCCACCCGCAGCCCGATGGCGTCTGGCGCATCGACTGGCAGGTCCCGCCCGACACCGATGCCGACGCCGTGCGAACCAGCGGCGAGCTTGACCGCCGTATCCGGCAGGTGGTGGGCGAGTCGACGCCCTACGAGCTGGTCTGGATGACCGGCTACCGCTTCAGCCAGCGCGTCGCCGGTGCGTTCCGCCACGGCCGCGTCTTCCTCGCCGGCGACGCCGCGCACGTGATGTCGCCGTTCGGGGCGCGCGGCCTCAACTCCGGCATCTCCGACGTCGAGAACCTGGCCTGGAAGCTGGCAGCCGCAACCAACGGCGCCCCGGACAGCCTGCTCGACACCTACGAGGCCGAGCGGCGGCCGGCGGCGCTCGCCAACCTCGCCGCCACCGAAGCGACCATGCGTTTCATGGCGCCGCACGGTCCGTTCCGACGTGCGTGGCGCAACCTCGTGCTGCGCATGGCGCCGCGTTCGGCATGGTTTCGGCGGCGCGTGAACTCGGGCCGCCTCGCCGAGCCGGCCTCGTATGAAGGGGCTCCATCGGTCACTCCGGGACCGGACGACGGCACGTCGCCACGGCACGGGACCGTGGCCCCCGACGCGCGCCTGCCCGGCGGGACGCGGCTGCGCGAGCATCTCGGCCGCGGCTTCATCGTCCTGCTGCCGCGACCCGTGCCGGCGCCGGACCTGCGCGCCGAGCCGCTCGTCATCGGCCCGGACACCGTCTACGGCTCAGAACGCGCCTGGATGATTCGGCCTGACGGTTACATCGCCGGCAGCGCGCTCCTCATCCAGGAGGGGCGTGACCGTCCTGAGCTGAGCGGCACCGCGCCCTAGCGACGCCATCCTCCCGACCGCCGGGCAGGTTGATGTGCACCAGGAGCCAGGGGAGCTGCGAAAGGTTTCACGGCACGTTCATTTGGGAAACGATGTGGATAACGGGCGCCCCGCGGCTCGAACTCGTGGAGAAAGGGGATTGATCGCGCGCGCCGGAGGGGCGATGATGTGTTCGTCCCGAAGGGGCAGCTGGCCGATCCGAGATCACCTCAACGGTCGCCGCGGTTCCTTCGGGACACTTGCTGTGCGCCGCTAGAACGCCCACTGGCCGGCCGCGAAGCGCCAGGCGAAGACGCCCATGGCCGCGACCGAGCACACGGCAAGCACCCACCCGACCGTGCGCCAGCGCTGCGCGATCAGCGCCAGCCAGACCACGATCCCGAACAGCACCAGCGAGTAGCGCGGCACGCTCATCACGAAGCCGGTGCTCACGATCAGCAGCCAGTTGCCGGCCATCCACACCGCCCACGTCGGCCGCAGCCAGATCGCCGTCGCGATGGTCGCCACTAGGCCGAGAGCCGTGAAGATCAGCTCCGCCCAGCCGAGCATGAGCGCGGTGTCGAGATCGTCGTCCCGGATCCACCGCACGAATCCCGCGATGCCCTCCCACGGCGGGCTGAGCTGCTTGAACCAGTGGGAATGCTGGATCTCGCTGAACGCGAACGGATTGCCGTAGACGCTCCAGTTGAGCGCCAGGTACACCCCGAAGCCGATGGCGACGCCGCCGATCGCCAGCCAGCCGACCTGCAGCCGCCGATGCTGACGCCACTGCAGCCAGGCCTCCACCAGCAACGCGGGAATGAGCACCAATCCATTGGCGCGCGTCAGGGCGGCAAGGCCACCGAGAAGGCCGGCGCCCCACCATCGGTCCGTCCGCGCCAGCCAGAGCGAGCCGAAGGCGAGGGCCAGGAACAGGCTCTCGGTGTAGCCGATGTGCAGGAAGTAGGCGGTCGGGAAAACGAGAAAGAACAGCGATGAAGACCGCCCGATCCGCTCGCCAAGGTCGGCCGTGACGAGCCGATGGAGGAGCGGCGCCACGAACAGCGACGCCATCGTGGCGACGACGAACGCCGCGACCACCGGCGCTGCAACGATCGCGTTGACCGCCGCGACGAGCCAGGGGAAGAGGGGAAAGAAGACGATGTACAGGTCGAGGTCGCCGGGAAAGACCTGCTCGTAGCCCGGCGCGACGAGGTTGCCCGGGTCGTGGGCCATGTAGCCGAACACGGCGATGTCGGTGTAGTGGGGCGCGTCCCACCGATCCCACGGCTCGAGCAGCCCTGGCGCATGGCCGGTTGCGACCCACGCCGCGAGGACCCCGACGATGAGCACCCCGAGCTTCGCGAGGAGCGTCCAGCTCAGCAGGAGCGCATCGGTCCGGGAGAGCAGACGGCCTGGCACGCGGCCGACTATACGGACTTCGGCCCGATGGACCGTGCGGTAGACGCCTGCTAGGATTGCCACCTTCGGTCGGGGCGTGGCGCAGCTTGGTAGCGCGTGTCGTTCGGGACGACAAGGTCGGAGGTTCAAATCCTCTCGCCCCGACCACTTGACACTCTGCCGCCGGCCGAGCCCGCCGACGGAACGCCGGCTCCATCACACATCCGGGAGACCCGCTTGGAGCACGGCGGCGAGCTGATCACCACCATCGCCCTCGGGCTTTCGGCCGCGTTTCTGGCTGGACTGGTCGCCCGCCGGCTCCGCCTGCCATCGATCGTCGGTTACCTGGTCGCCGGCGTTGCGATCGGCCCATTCACGCCCGGCGTCTTCGCCGACCAGGGCATCGCGATGGAGCTCGCCGAGATCGGCGTCATCCTCCTGATGTTCGGCGTCGGCATCCATTTCAGCTTCCGCGACCTGCTCGCCGTGCGGGGCATCGCCATCCCGGGCGCCATCGTGCAGAGCACCGTCGCGACGATCCTCGGCGTCGGGCTGGCGGCGATGCTCGGCTGGGGCGTCGCGGCGGGCGTCGTGCTCGGCCTGTCGCTCTCGGTGGCGAGCACGGTGGTGCTGCTCCGTGCGCTGATCCAGCGCAACGCGCTCGATACGGTCCACGGCCGGGCCGCGGTCGGCTGGCTCATCGTGGAGGACGTCTTCACGGTCCTCGTCCTCGTGCTCCTGCCCGCCTTCGCAGCGGTGGCCGCCGGTGGCGCAAGCGGCCAGAACGTCGCGCTGACGCTCGGAGAGGCACTGCTGAAGGCCGGGGCCCTGGCCGTCCTGATGGTGGTCGTCGGCAAGCGCGTCGTTCCCTGGCTGCTGGTCCAGGTGGCGCGCGAGGGCTCGCAGGAGATGTTCACGCTGGGCGTGCTCGCGGCGGCGCTCGGGATCGCCTTCGCGTCGAGCGCGGTCTTCGGCGTGTCCCTGGCGCTGGGGGCGTTCCTTGCCGGCGCCGTTGTCGGCGAGACCGATTTGTCGCACAAGGCAGCCGCCGATGCCCTCCCGCTGCGTGACGCCTTCGCCGTCCTCTTCTTCGTGTCGGTCGGGATGCTGCTGGATCCGGCGTACCTGCTCCAGAACCCGCTCGCGATCCTGGCCGTTCTGGCGCTGGTCGTGGTGGGCAAGTCGATCGCGGCGATCGGCATCGTGGCGCTGCTCGGCTATCCGCTGCGGACCGGCCTGACCGTGGGCGCCGGCCTGGCGCAGATCGGCGAATTCAGCTTCATCCTCGCCACGGCCGGCGTCGGACTGGGCGTGCTGCCGGTCGAGGCGTACCAGCTTGTCGTGGCCGGCGCGCTCATCTCGATCACGCTGAACCCCTTCGTGTTCGCGCTGGTCGACCCGGTCGACGCCTGGCTGAAAGCGCGACCCGGCATCAGGCACCGGCTCGAGCGTGCCGGCGGCCCGCTGGCTCGTCCCGCGCCGGCCCAGGAGCCGATGCGTGGCCACGCCGTCATCTGCGGCTGGGGCCGCGTCGGTCGCACCGTGGCGCGGGCGCTCGAAGCGCGCGGCTTCGCCTACGTCGTGATCGAGGAGCACCGCCGCACGGTGGAGTCGCTTCGCGAGCAGGGCGTCCAGGCGCTCTACGGCGACATCGCCGATGCCGAGCTCCTCCATCACGCCGGCATCGCGCGGGCCAGGGTGCTCGTCTTCGCGGCCTACGACCCCCCGGCCGCGGAATTCGCGGTCGAGCACTCCCGATCGGTCAACCCGCGCATCGAGATCGTCGCGCGCGTCGAGACGCCGGAGGAGGCAAGGCGGCTGCTCGATCGCGGCGCAACCCAGACTGTCGAGGGCGAGCGCGAGCTCGCCGTCCAGATGGCGCGCTACACGCTGCGTCGCTTCGGCGTCACCAGCCGCGAGGTGGAGGCCATTGCCCAGGGCCTGCGGCGCCGTCCCGAGCCGGCCCCCGCCGTCTGATCGGGCTCAGATTCGCAGCGGCGGGAATTCGTCGAGCAGTTCCGCGGACACCAGCTGGTAGATGTCGTGGTCGTCCGGGATGCCCCTGAGCCGATACGAGCCCAGATGGCGCAGCTCATAGGCCTCCTCGCCGATGGCGGCCCGCACGCCGCGCGAGAGCAGGACCTGGCCGCCGTGCCCGCATGAGCACAGGCGAGCCGCCGCGTTGACGCTGATGCCCTGGTACCCGCCGCTGACCGGCGTCGGGCGACCGGTGTGCAGCCCGATCCGGACGCGCACGTCGCGGCCATCGGGCCAGGCGTGCCGGCTCATGGCGCGCTGGATCTCGACGGCGGACGCGACCGCAGCCGATGCCTGCTCGAACACCGCGAAGAACTCGTCGGCGCGCGCGTCGACCTCGAAGCCACCGGTCTCGCGCACCGCAGCGCGCTCGATGCGGCGCACCGCGCTGAGGAGCGGACCGTAGCGGTCATCGAGCTCGGCGATGTGCCGGCTCGAGCCCTCGACGTCGGCGAACATGAGGGTCAGCTGGCCGGTCGGCAGCTTCGGCCGCAGCTGGCCCTCGATGAACCCGACCGGGACGATGCCGTACCGCTTCGCCGCCCGCAGCAACCGACCGCGGGCCCGATCGCGGGCGCCCTCGTCGTCGAACATGACGCGGTTGAAGCGCGCGAGGGCGTTGCGAACGTGCGCCTCGTCGTGGATCGGCAGCCGGCGCCGGCCGGCCGAATCGACGTACGCGAACGCGCTGTCGGGGAGCTTCGCGCGCTCCTTCGCTCCAAGCTCGGCCATCGGCCAATGATCGCAGAGGGTCGGTGGAACGCGCCATCTGGCATGGTTCGCTCCCGCGCCGGCGGGCACCGCTACCATCAGCGCGTGGTTCAGCTCGCCGTTCACCAGTGGCCTGCCGAGGCCGATGGCGGCGCTGCCGCGCCGGTCGCCGTCCTGGTCCATGGCATTGCCGGCTGGTGGAAGACGTGGTGGCGGGTCGGTCCGGCGCTCGCCAGCCGTGGCTGGCGCGTCGTCGCGGTTGACCTGCGCGGCCACGGAGCGAGCCCGCGAATCGAGGGGACCGTCACGCGCGAGGAGCTCGCCGTCGACGTCGTCGAGACCATCGAGGCGCTCGAGGTTGGGCCGATCGACGTCGCCATCGGTCACTCGCTCGGGGCCGCCGCCGTCCAGGAGCTGGCACACGGCTGGCCGGAGCTGGTCAGCCGCGTCGTGCTCGAGGACCCGCCGGGACAGGATCGCACCGACGACGTCGCGTACCAGGGCCATCTGGCGGCCGAGGGGCGCGCCGCGATCGACAGGCCCGAGGCTGAGGTCGAACGCGGCCGGAGTGAGAACCCGTCCTGGCTGCCGGAGGATGCTCGGCAGAACGTCGAGGGCCAGCGGCTGTGCGACATCGACGGCATCCTGGCCTCGTTGCGTGCGGGGATGGGCTCGCGCGTGCCGGAGCTGGCGCCGATCCTGACGGTACCAGCGTTGTACCTCCTTGCCACCGAGGACCGCTCGGCGATCGGTGGAGACGCGCGCCGCGCGCTGATCGCCGGCATTCCGGCCGGCTCGACCGTGGTGGAGGTTAACAGCGGGCACACGATCCACCGCGACCGGTTCGACGAGTACCTGCGCATCGTCACCGAGTGGCTCGTCGAGCCTCGGCGCCCATGACCGCGCGACTGACGATGCGCGACGTGCCGGGCATTCGGGTCGGCCACTGGACCGATGCGCGAGCCGCGACCGGCTGCACCGTGGTGCTGGCCGGGGATGCCGGCGCGGTCGCCGGGGTCGACGTGCGTGGCTCGGCGCCGGGCACGCGTGAGACGGACCTGCTTCGCCCGACTGCCCTGGTCGAGCGCATCAACGCCATCTGCCTGGCCGGTGGATCGGCCTTCGGGCTGGCGGCCGCGGACGGCGTGATGCGCCGGCTGGCGGAGCGGGGGATCGGCTTCGCGACCGGGGTTCGCCCGGTGCCGATCGTGCCGGCCGCGATCCTGTTCGACCTCGGGGCCGGCGACGCGACCGCGTTCCCCGACGCCGATGCCGGCTACGCGGCCACCCTGGCCGCCGAGGCGAACGACGGAACCCTCGAGGGCCGCGTCGGGGCCGGAACCGGGGCGACGGTCGCGAAGCTGGGCGGCGCCGACAGCGGCCGACCCGGCGGCATCGGCAGCGCCGCGCAGCGCCTGCCCGACGGTTCGACGCTCGGCGCGATCGTCGCGCTCAACGCGTTGGGCGATATCCATGCGCGTGATGGCCGCGCCCTGGTCTCGTCGTCGGGAGCGACGACCACCCCGGCGGCTGGGAACACGACGCTGGTCGCCATCGCCACCGACGCGGCGCTCGACCGGGCGCAGTGCCGCAAGCTCTCGGAGATCGGCCACGACGCACTCGCCCGGCAGGTGCGCCCGACGCACACGATGTTCGACGGCGACGTCGTCTTCACGCTCAGCACCGGCGACGGTGCCCGGATGCCGACCGAAGCATTCTTCGGCCTTGGCCTCGCCGTCCTCGACGTGGTGGGCGAGGCGATCGAGCGCGCGGTGGGCGGCTAGCCCTTCGCCGAGCCGTCCTCGGCTCGCAGCTCGGCCTCGAAGGCGTCGAGCTCCTCGCGCGAGATCTTGTAGACGTGCTCCTCGCCCGGGTATGCGCCCGAGCGCACGTCGGCGGCAAACGCCTGCAGGCCACGCCGGATCTCGGAGCCGATATCGGCATACCGCTTCACGAAGCGCGGTGCCGGCCCCTCGTTGATGCCGAGCAGGTCGTGCCACACCAGGACCTGGCCGTCACATCCGGGCCCGGCGCCGATGCCAATCGTCGGGATGGTGAGCGCCTCGGTCACGGCCGTGCCGATCCGGGCCGGGACGGACTCGAGCACGAGCGAGAAGCAGCCGGCGGCCTCGAGCTCGCGCGCATCGGCCAGGAGCTGGCTTGCTGATCGGGCGGTGCGACCCTGCGCCTTCATGCCCCCCAGCTTCGTGGCGGATTGCGGCGTCAGGCCCAGGTGGCCCATGACCGGGATGCCGGCACCCACGATCGCTCGCGCGCGCGACGCCATCGGTCCGGCGCCTTCCAGCTTCACCGAGTCGGCGCCCGACTTGATGAGCCGGACGGCGTTGGCGACCGCGTCGGCGTCGGAGGCCTGGAACGAGCCAAACGGCATGTCGCCCACGATCAACGCGCGCGGCCTGGCGCGCGCCACTGCCGAAGTCAGCATGACCGCCTCATCCATCGTCTCGGGCACGGTCGACTCGTAGCCGAGGACGTTGTTGCCGGCCGAGTCGCCGACCAGGATCAGGTCGACGCCCGCTTCGGATGCGAGCCGCGCCGATGGATGGTCGTATGCCGTGACCATCACGATCTTCGTCCCTGCGCCCTTCATGGCAGCGATCTCGGGAAGGGTCAGCGGTTCTCGTGCGCGCAGCTCGGTCATGGACGAAGCGTCCTCTGCGGTCATGGCTTTGTCAACGCGGCGGTCGGAGGCAAGGCGCTCAGCCAAGCACCGCGTTGTCAATCAGTCGCGTCGAGCCCACCCGGATGGCGGCCACGAGGGTCGGTGCACCGAACTCGGCAATGGCGACGTAGTCCACCACCACGCCGGGCTCGCCATCCAGGACGGAGCGCGCCGCCCGGACCGCGTCACCTCCGGCCAGATGCGCCGTGCGTCCCGCCTTCATCGCTCGCGGCAAGGCGAGCGCGCTCGCGCGCTCGTTCGGGGAGAGAAGGACGTTCCGGGAGGACAGGGCCAGCCCATCGGCGTCGCGCACCGTCGCGATCACGTCGATCTCGAGCGGCAGGTCGAGGTCGTCGACGACATGTCGGATCACGGCGACCTGCTGCGCGTCCTTCTGTCCGAACCACGCGACGTTCGGCTGGACGATCGAGAACAGCTTGGTGCACACCGTCGCAACCCCGCGGAAGTGGCCCGGTCGGGCGGCGCCCTCCAGCACCTTGCCCAGCTCGCCGGGGTCGACCCACGTGTCCAAGCCGGGCGGGTACAGCTCGTCGACGCCTGGCGCGAAGAGGACATCGACTCCCTCGGCCTCGGCGGCCCGGGCATCGGATGGCTCGTCTCGCGGATAGCGTCGCAGGTCGTCGGTCGCGTCGAATTGCGAGGGGTTGACGAACAGGCTGACGACCACGACATCGGACGCTTCCCGCGCCGCGCGAATGAGCGCCAGGTGCCCGTCATGGAAGGCGCCCATGGTGGGCACCAGACCGATGCGCTCCCCGCGCTGCCGCGGCTCGCGAAGCGCAGCGCGCACCTCGTCGACGGTGCGAAGGAGCTTCACGGCCGCGTCGCTTCCGCCAGTGCGCGGTAGAGCGGAACGAGATCCGGGTCGCGCTGCTCGAGCGCCGCGAGGTGCGCATCGACCGTCGTCCAATCGCCCCGTGCGATGGGTCCCGTCAGATCGAAGCCGTTCTCGATGGTCCTCGTCATGAGCGGCACGATCGCCGCTTCCGGTGCGCCCACCTCCGACAACAGGCGAGCGGCGACGTCGTGCAGCGTGACGAGGAAGTTGCCGCCGATGACGGCGGCGGCGTGGTACAGGGTGCGGTCCGCATCGGCGACCTCGAACGGTTGGAGACCGAGCGTATCGGCCAGCCACCGGGCGCGGGCCATCGCCTCCGGGCTCTCGGCGCTGACGGCGCCCCAGGCGCCGTCGAGCTGCTCTGGCCCGCGGTCGCGGGTGAAGGTCTGGAGCGGGTGGACGCTGAAGCGAAGCTCGTGCGGATCCAGGGCGGCGAGGCGCGTGGCTCCGCTCACGTGCGCGATCCACGGCCCGACGACGAGGTTCGACGCCACGTCCGCAATAGCCGAGTCCGGCACGCAGAGGACGATGAGTTCCGCATCAGGGCCTGGCTGGCGACCAGCCGTGACGTCGAGGCCGCGCTCGACGAGACGAGCCCTGATCGCGCCACCCGCGCGGCCGGTGCCGATCACGTGCACGGACTCGAACATGTGGGACGAGTCTAGCCGCGGCGGCGGGCAGCCTCGCGAGCGAAAGGGACGGCTAGGCGACGGCTGACCGTCGGCGGAGCCGATGCTCCGTCGGCGGCGCCGAGGTCGTTGCTCAGTGGCCGAGAGCCGCGAAGTAGAGGGTTACGACCTGCTCACCGTAAAGGTCCGCCAGGTGGTCGAGGCCCTTGATGTTGGCCAGGTTCGGATTCGACGAGCCCTCGCCGATGGTCTTGTCGGTGCGGGTCACCCACGAATCGGGAAAGCCGGTGGTGCCGAGGATGGCATCACGGTTCGCGACGGCCCAATCGATCTGCTCCGGCGAGAGGAACTGGTCCTCCTGGCCGGGGATCTCGGTGTTGATGAAGCCGAGCACGTCGGCCAGGGTCAGGACCGCCCAGCGAGCGGAGTGCGTCGCGCCCGCATCGCCCTGGTCCGACCGGCTCGAGATGACGCATTCGTGTGCGAAGGCGGCGCCGACGCTCGCGATCGCGAGAGTCGAGGCGAGCAGCGCAGCAACGAGGATACGTTTGACCATGAAGAAACCTCCTGAGAGCGGGACTGCAGGAGTGGCGACTGCTCATTGTCGCGCATCGCCGCACCGAAGTTCGTTCGAGCTCGCCCTCCGGCCAAAGGCAGGCTGACTCGTTACATCGAGTCCGTTTCATGCGAGTCGCATCCTGCGCGCGGTTCCCGCGATCTATCGAGTCGCGGTGCGCACGAGCTGCGCGCCCGCGCCTCCTCACGCGGCGCCAGTCTCGATGTATCGCGCAAATGCAGCGCGAGACGGCGCTCCTGTCAATTTGGCTCGATAGATCGAGGCGTCGGCTCGGGTCACACTACGCCAGCGCTCCGCGAAGCGCTGAGCGGGCCGCATGCATGCCGCACAGACCGTGGACGCCTCCGCCCGGTGGCGTCGACGAGGAGCAGATGAAGATCCTCGGATCGGGGGTCGAGTACGGATCCCAGCGCACCGCCGGCCGCGTGAAGAACTGCGCCCAGTGCTGGAGGCCACCGTTGATGTCGCCGCCCACGTAGTTCGCGTTGTAGGCCTCGAGGTCAGCCGGCCGCGTCACATGCTGGCCGATGATCCGGTCGCGGAAGCCAGGAGCGAAGCGCTCGATCTGCCGAAGGATTCGCTCCGTCGCGTCACCCGGCCATCCGTTGGGGACGTGGCAGTAGGCCCACGCCACGTGCCGGCCCTCGGGCGCTCGCGTCGGGTCATGCCGCGTCGGCTCGGAGACGAGCACGAACGGCCGGTCATGCACCCGGCCCTGCGCCACCGCTCGCTCCGAAGCGGCCACCTCCTCGAACGTCCCGCCGAGGTGAATCGTCCCGGCCGATGACAGCCGGGCATCCCGCCACGGAATCGGTCCGTCCAGGACGAGATCGAGCTTGAAGGCGGCCGGGCCATACCGATATCGGCGCAGCTGCGCCGCGTACAGCCCGCCGAGCCGATTCCCGGACAGCTCCAGCACCTGGCGCGGCGTCACGTCCAGCAACGCTGCCCGATGCGCCGGCAGCTCCGCCAGGTTGCGCACCGCCACGCCGGTCGTGATGCTCCCACCCGCCTTGCGCACGACCGATGCGAGCGCGTCGGCGATCCGTTGTGCGCCACCGCGGGGGATCGGCCACCCGACGGCGTGGGCGCTGACCAGCAGCGCGAGGCCGAGTCCGCCGGTCAGGGGCGCGGTCAGGCGCAGAAAGGAGTGCGCGCCGCAGCCTGCCAGCAGCGCCCGCACCACGGGTGACTGGAACCGACGCGCCACGACGGCCATTGGGAGCATCGCCGGCAACGCGAAGCGCCCGAGTGCGACGGGGTGGCGAACGGCGCCGACCGGGATCGGGCCGAGCAGCTCGCGGCCGATGAGCTCCCAGTCGGCGACGACCGGCCCCATCCATCGCCGATAGGCTGCCCCATCACCGTCGTTCTCGAAGCTCGCGATCGTCGTCTCGATGTCGCGGTGAACGAGCGCCACCCGGCCGCCATCGAGCGGGTGAGCGATCTGGATCGGCGGCTCGATCCACTCCAGGCCGTGCTCCTCGAGGCGCAGCTCGCGGAAGACCGGCGATGAGCGGCCGAGCGGATGGATGGCACTGCACACGTCGTGACCCACGCCCGGAAGGGTCAGTTCGGCCGAGCGGCAGCCGCCGCCGACCGTGTCGTGGGCCTCGACCAGCTCGACGCTCCGCCCCGCACGGGCGATCAGCGCCGCAGCCGTCAGGCCGTTCGGCCCGCCGCCGACCACCACCGCATCGGTCACTCCGATACGGTAGCGGTCATCGGCTCAGTCGAAGGTGACCTCCACCAGCGGTGCGGAGGCGACCATGAGCGGCAGGCTCATCCGCCAGCGCTCGGCGATTTCGGGCAGAAGACGCTCGCGCTCCGCAGGGTCCGTGATGACCCGAGCCGTCGCGGGCAGGTCCGCGGTGATGCTGCGCTTCAGGTGGAACGTGAAGCGCGGGTTCGCGCGCAGGTTCGCGACCCAGCTCCGCGGGAACCCGGGCCGGCCGCTGATCAGAATGCGGCCGCCGACGTTGTGGTAGACGAGCTCGATGCGGCGTGGCAGCCCGGTGCGGCGGCCGATGGTCGTGATGTCCATCGTCTCGCCGCGCTCGAGCACCGTCGCGACGCGCTCGTCCAGCGCGATCACGCGCTCACCGTCACGGTCTGCTCCTCCGCGCCGCGCACGATCGTGATGCGCAGATCGCCCTCGCCGCCCAACGCGTCGAAGAGGTCGTCGGCGGATGCGATCTCGCGATCCCCGACGGCGACGATGAGGTCGCCTTCGGCGATCCCGGCCTTGGCGGCGGGGGAATCGTCCTCGACCTCCCGCACGAGAAGGCCGTCCCGCTCCGGAAGGCCGACGGCGCGGCGCAGACGCCGGGCCACGTGCGACGGCGCCAGGCCGACGCCGAGTCGCCGGCGCTTCGGCTCCTCGCCGCGCCCGAGGGCAGCGACCCGGTCGCGCAGCGACGCATCGGCGGCGATGGCCAGGTAGAAGCCGTTGCCGAGCCTGTTGGTGTTGATGCCCAGGAGCCGTCCGTCGAGGTCGACCACCGGACCACCCGAGCTGCCGGGCATGAGCGGCGCCGTGTGCTCGACGGCGCCGGCGACGCGTCGGCCGCGCGGTCCGCGGAACGATCGGCCGGTTCCACTCACGAACCCGAACGTCACGCGCGGGCCGTGCCCGTTCGGGTTGCCGAGGGCCACCACCGGCGCTCCGACGCCGGGCGCATCGGTCCCGAGGTCGAGCGCCGCCGCGCCATCGGTCGGCGCGTCGAGGACCGCCAGGTCGCCATCGGCATCGACACCGGCGACGGTTGCGTCGACGGTTCGTCCATCCGCGAAGGTGACCGTGACCTCATCGCCGTGGAGGTTGTGAGCGTTCGTGAGGACCCGGTTCTCGCCGATGATGACGCCGGAGCCGCCGCGCCATCGGTTGCCGATCCCGACCACCGACGGTCCGACCTTCTCCGCGATCTCGCCGATCTCCCGGCCCAGGTCTGCCAGGGCTGCCATGTTGTATGCCTCGCTTGGTAGAGTGTGACTTGCAATGAACAAGTTACTACGCGCCGTGCGGGTGTCAAGCTACGATCCGCTCATGGCTGCTCCGCAATCACCGCTTGCCGCCGCGCTCGAACGGGTTGGCGACCGATGGAGCCTCCTCCTGATCGAGGCGCTGCTCGAAGGGCCGCGCCGCTTCGGTGAGCTCTCCGACGCGGTCGAGGGCATCGCGCCGAACATCCTCTCCGAGCGCCTGAAGCGCCTGGAGGGTGAGCGGATCGTGCGTGCCACGCTGTACTCCGATCGACCTCCGCGATTCACCTACGCCCTCACCGATGAGGGCCACGAGCTGGCCGGCGTGCTTCGCCTCCTGGCCGACTGGGGCTCGCGCGGGTCCGCCACCGCAGAGCCGATGCGCCACTCGCTGTGCGGGACGCCGGTCGAGGCGCGCCT